>CAYVDX010000606.1:0-3296 GCA_964450485.1 uncultured Calditrichaceae bacterium | reverse complement strand
TATTAATCTTAAAGGGACCACATGAAACGGGTATGCCCAAAGCCTTTGGCCAGCTTACGACATGCTCTATCGGCTTTTCATTATAGATGGTTACAGTGCCCTTGAATTGCCCAAGATCATCAAATTCACCTTGTATGTGATGGTCGGCTTTCAGGAAGTCTTCAGGCGTGAAAAATTCACGTTCGCTAATGAGGTCTTTACATTGCCCGTAAGTAAACCAACAGCGAAAAGCGGTTTTTATCGGAGGAGATTCGGTTTCCGGTACCATCGTATTGCTAAAACCAAGCAATAGCCGCCTGAGATCGGAAACTTTTTCATCACCTAAATCCGTTTCGATATCGGCAGCCAGATTCTCACTGGCTGGGAAAATATAGAACTGAGTGCCGCCTCTTTCAGCATCCAACAGTGACGGTTTGCCTAAGAAATCGGCTAACTCCGCAGGGTTAATATTAAACCCGTCAAGGTCTTTGATAATTTTTTCAGCTAATTTTTTATCAAAATAATCTCTTAACCATTCAACGTTTTGACGTACCTCTTTTACCATTTTTTTTATATCATTGCTATCCGGCAAAGCGCCATCGGTGAATTCACGAATCGGGATTTCAATTTTATCCAGATTAATACCCGGAGCTTCGAACAATCCCCAGTGAATAAATGCAGCTACAAGATTATGAAGTTGTTTGTCGCGTTTGGCCCGGGATAGCACAAGAACCTGCGGCCCGATAGCAGCAATTGCTAATCTTCCGATTCCTTTTTCTCCCAAAATCGGGCGGGGCTTTTTGTCCGGATCCTTGGGTGGCGGAGTTAATCCCTTCTTCGAAACAAGTTTACTTTCCGTCCCCAAAGTTAGCCATCGATCCTCGAAATCCTCCTTGGTCATGCCGATTCCGTCATCCCGCAGAATAAATATATTATCAGGCCGAATATAATCGACTTCTACCCGATCGGCGTATGCATCATGCGCATTTTTAAACAGCTCGCTAATCGCATTGGGAAGACCGGCAATTTGTTGCCGCCCCAGCATATCAACTGCTCGGGCACGAGTTTTAAATTTAGCCATGTAAAATGATCCATTAAAGATGGGATTTTAAATGTTTGACAAATCCTTTGCCAAAATATTCTGCCAAAAGTACCGGTACTGCATTTCCAATCTGCCTCGCCATTGAATTCAAACTTCCGTAAAAAATAAAATCACGCGGAAAAGTCTGTAGGCAAGCCGCTTCTCGTACACTGATGGCACGATCTTGTTCAGGATGCCCGAATCTTCCGTTAGACAGACTGATACAACGGGTTGTCAATCCGGTAGCCGGTTCGTTCCAGCGCATTCTCCCATAAACATCGGTATGTCCGTTATATTTCCCGCTATGACAATCCAACCACAAACGTTCCGGCCAAGCTTTTCTACCCCCACCTTCGGGAGTTGCTTTAATTCGTTCAAGGTTAATTGGGCTTAGATTTGCCGCTACGTGGTTCGGTATGTCAGGATGCGATTCACCTGCCTTAATTGGCGGAAGATCACCAATAAATTTTTTGACAGTAGCGCGATTATTAGAATTTGACGAATTTAGCCCATTCGCTCTGGGGTAAAAATCTATAGAACCCAATCTGCTTGCGATTAGTACTAATCTTCGACGTTTTTGCGGTACACCGAATTTCTTAGCGGCAACAATATCGTATCTAAAATAATATTTTCGGTTTTTTAGCATTTCTAAAAACTTTCCAAACGGCCCTTCATCCGCTTGGATTTTTTGCAGACCGGGAACATTCTCTATGAACACAAATTCCGGAAGATAATTTTCAACGAATCGTCCGAATTCATTTAGTAACACGACCCTTTTATCATCTTCACGATGTTTGGTGTTTTGTCTTGTAAATGGCTGGCATGGGGCACAGCCGGAAAACAAAATGGGATGGTTTGAACAACTCTCAACTATTGGTTTGAGTTTTTTAGTCAGATATTTCTCAATATCAATTAATTCAAAATGTGCATTGGGAAAATTCGCTTTAAAAGTTTTTCCGGAGTCGGGATCATTATCGAGGGCAAAAACAATATCCATTCCGGCTTTTTGAAAGCCTCTACTACTTCCACCACAGCCGGAGAAAAAATCGAAAACTTTGATAGGTAAATTATATTTTTTCAATAGCATATCCGACCCAATGATTCTGATGAGGTTTTTACCGGTTTCATCATATCAAATTTAATAAAATTGATATGATTATCCCATTGATTTTTTGAAACTAAACAATCAACATGAATTAAAGATAAAGCACAACTTAATATCATCAAATATATACCCGGAATCAAAGAGGAGAAACATTTTGATAATCAAAGGATTTCAATAACAGATCTTTTCCTTATAATTAAAAATCCTGAATTGTCATTTGAAATATAGCAAATTTGTTGTAAAATTCAGCAAACAATTTCGGCAAAAATATACAAATGATTTTCGACTTCAAACATTCGGCGCAGTTCCGGCGGGAAATCCAAACCTGGGTGGATGAACAGATCATTTCCCCGGCGCAGGCAGCGCAATTGATCGCCAAATACGAACTGGACCGGGAAGCGCCCTGGTATCTGCAAAGCGCGTTTTGGCTGCGCGGTCTGGCATTGCTGTTAGCTGGAATGGGCTTACTGCTGCTTATTTCAGCAAATTGGCATCGCTTCAACGTGCCGGTGCGCATGGCCTTTGGATTGGCGCCATTGTTCCTCGCTTATGCCATTGGTTTTCGCTACGAATTTGCCGGCAAACGCGATGCGGCGGAACTAACATTCTTTTTCGCCGCTATCGTGTTCGGCGTGAATATCGCGCTTCAGGCGCAGATTTTTCACATCTCCGCCTATTATCCGGACGGCACGATGTGGTGGATTATCGGCGTGCTGCCAATGGCGATTTACTTTCGCGGCAGCCTGCATCACGCGCTGGTGCAAACGCTCTTTTTTATCTGGATGACCCAACAGTTGGAGCACGGCCAGTTTTCATTCTGGGCAATACCGCTGTATCTCAGCATGATCTATTTGCTGATCCGCACGCCAAATCGAATCATTCTTTCGGCGCACATTGTTAATACCTACCTGTTCATTTACAACGTCAGCAGCGCAACTGGCGACCATGCTTCCCCGGATTTTCTATTGCTTTTTATGCTCACCACGCTGGTTGTTATGCTGGCTACGCCGTTTTTTGCCGGGCAGTACGGCAATGAATTTTTGTCTCGCGTGCGTGAATTAGGGTTCGCTATTATTCTGTTTTTCTTTTATTTGCACACATTTGAAGCCGTGATCAAAGAAAATATCAGCG
>CAYVDX010000605.1:0-3300 GCA_964450485.1 uncultured Calditrichaceae bacterium | reverse complement strand
TTTTCGTATTTGTGTAGCATCAATATTTTGGAAAACACAATGCCGGGTGTATTACCATTTGATTGATCCGGTTGTTTGTTTTTGGCGGAATTTCTGTCTGAGACGCCCGTTTTTTGGGCGTCGAGTTTAATTCCGCCTTGATTTTTTGGTTCTTTTGTATCAAGACAAAAGAACAAAGACGTTTTTGGACTGTACGAAAGTGCGGATGCGCTTCTAAAGCTGTTAGAGCTACACAAACACCAATTTTCTATTTTATTCATGCTAATAGCGAATTGTCAATTTTGAATAGTGAATTGTCAATTATTTTCATTTGCGCCTTCATAAATTTTCCCATGCCCTTCGTTCACCGTATTATCACTGCGTTTGCCGGGATAACGACGCTTGGGCGTTTTGTCTTTGAAATCCATGATCCAAAAACAATATGAATAGGGATAAATTGTCTGAACAACATGAAACGGCTCGTATTCAAACAGACGGCGCATTGCCCAGGAAAAGCGATACCGCGGATCTTCCGGGGTAATAATTTCTACCACACAATCAACCTGATAGCTCACAAAAATCGGCGCATTGCCGGTCCATAGCACCGAAGCCAGGGGGTTTTCGCTCAAATTCTTGAATGTCGATCCCTCGAAAATTTCCAACAATCCCAGCCGCCGCCAGTCAATATGTTCGGGGTGATTGTAGAATTCCCGGGCCGTTTTGATACGCAAATCTCGCGTTTCATTGACGGCATGTGGCGGCAATTTGGCTATCTCTTCGACCGCGTCCTCAACCAATTTCAGGTAATAATCGATGTGTTCATCTTTGGGTGTAAAACCAACGCCCTTGTTTGCCAAATTTGGCACCGGCGAGTCATTTTGCCAGGTTCCCACGACAGGCAAGTGCCCGGCATTAAAAGCAATATATTCATCTTTTTCGATGGCGTCGTAAATACTGTGCTTGTAATCCAATTGCCAACGAACAAATTTTTTGGGTAATTCCTTTAATGAAAACACACGATCCTCTCCCGCTTTTTTTAATATTGCGGTATTTCCTTCGATCGTTACCTGCTGAGTTAATGCCTGGCCATTTTTGATGGTCATTGCGACTCCTCTATATTGTTTGTAAATATTTAGTCTATCTGAACTTTAATTAATTTTTGGACATTAATTGCGTCTATTATTTTCCGGAAAATTTTTAATAAACGACGGCATATTCCCAAACACTTTTGATCGATCCGCCCCATTCAACGCTGCTTTGAACATCTCCGCCGAAACCATTTGTTTTCCCTGGCCGCGGGCATAGGCTTCCAGCCCGCTTTTCACTTTTTGGCGGATAAATTCGATGGGAATCCGCGTTAGGCGTTCCTCCGCTTCGGCGCTCCAAACCAAATCCGCGGTTTCTAAAAGCGCACGCGTTCCGTCGGGCTGATAGGTGCACGCCGGGTCTTCCTGCAAATAATCGCCAGACGCGGCATACGCCCGGCAGCGGCAACCGCCGCAGAGTTCTTTGAATTCACACTTGCCGCAACGGCCTTTTAACTGTTGCGCATCTCGCAATTCCAGCAGCATCGGGGAATGTTGCCAGATTTCCGTAAAACGTTGCTCGCGCACGTTTCCCGCCACGGCGGTCATGTACGGGCAGGGCGTCACGTCGCCTTCCGGCATAATGCGGCAATATTGCGTGCCGGCCATGCAGCCGCCGCTTTCCAGCCCGCCTTTGCCCTTGGCGTAGGCAATTTGTTTGAATTGCGGCGCACATTTCGAGCGCACCAGCATCGGGCGATAATCGTTTTGATGATCCACTAAATATTCCAGCATTTCGTGGGTTTGCCGTGGGGTCAAATCGTTCATTTGCTGGCCGCGACCGGTTTGCACCAAAAAATAAAGGTTGAAAGACCAGGCCCCTTTTTGACGGGTAAATTCAATTAAATCCGGTATTTCCGCATAATTTTCTTCCATCACCGTGGTTTGCACCAGCACCTGCAAGCCCTGCGCCCGGCAAATTTCCAACGCCCGCACCGAGTGCTCCCAGGCATTGGGTCCGCCGCGAAAACTGTTGTGCTTGCACGGATCAATCGAATCAATGCTGATACCCACCCCCTGAACGCCGCACTCGATCATTTTCCCGACCACCCGCTCGTCAATCAGCACCCCGTTGGTGCCCATCACCACCCAAATTCCCAGCCCCGACGCATGGCGGGCGATCTCGTAAATATCCCGGCGCAGCAGCGGCTCGCCGCCGGTCAAAATCAGCATCTCCGTGCCCAGCGATTTCATTTCGTCAATCAATGCCAGACATTCCGCGGTGCTCAGCTCCCGCCCGGCTTTCTTGCCGGCTTCCATGTAGCAATGCGGGCATTTCAGATTGCACATTTTGGTGAGATTCCAGGAGACGAGGGAGGGTTTGTATTTTGACTGAGTTATCATTTCCGATTATCTAAAAAGGTAAATGGCGAATCCGGTTTATCCATTCATCCGGTTCACTTGCACACCAGATAAAAATTAAATCATCAATAATTTTTTTCATTAGCGAACCGTGGGGAGCAATTAAAACCCCTGGGCTTTCTTGCCGGATTATAAAATTAGAGAAATGAATTGGCATCGTCTTTTGATCGTGTGTTACAAGTATTCGCCCTTCTTTTGCGGTTTTTTTTCAACGCGAGATCATCTTTTAACCCAACTAAATTTGCTTCCTGCGCGGTTTGAAAATCGATCGTTGGCTCACGCCGCAAAACGCCTCTTACGATGTTTATATTTACATCCGCTTGAAACCGAATCATCAGGCTTTTGATTTTTGTCGTTGACGGCGCGCATTTCGCATTTTCTCATAAAACCCAGGTTCTGCGTTGATCGCCGCGTCTCTTAACCGTTCATAAAGTGTTTCGCTCGCTTCCAAACAAGCGTCTATTTCTTCGCGATTTGCCAAATAAAAGGTTATAGCTCCATAAACCTGCTCCAAAGTTAAAGTGGGAAAGCAATCGTAAGCGATGGTTTCCGGCGACTTACCGTTGCGGAAGGCATAAACCACGGAATCCGGCGAGACGCGAGTACCCGCAATTTTAAACGCTCCATCTCGTTTTTCAACATATTATTTTTACATCATGGTAAATCTTTACGCCAACGTCTTTATTCATACATTTTTTGGGTGTAGATTTCATTTTACGTAATTTTTGCTTTCAAATATTTCCCCCCCCCTGTTATTAGCGGGAATCTATTACGCTGAGCATTGCGGATGCCCGATAAAAGCATTCGGGTATGACAAATTTGCAAAAAATTGATCTAATCAAAAAAACTGTCCGGTACTGAAAAGTTACAAAAG
>CAYVDX010000604.1:2524-3304 GCA_964450485.1 uncultured Calditrichaceae bacterium | reverse complement strand
TCCTCACTCTTCGCTTTTCGCCCTTCTCCCTTCGCGCCACGCTCTACGCGCCACGACCTACGAGGCATCCCGCGCAACCCGCTCCACTTCCGACCAAACGCGCAGCGTGTTTTCGCCGCAAATTTTGCGGATGTCCGCCTCGGAATAGCCGCGTTTGAGCAATTCATCAATAATATTGGGATACCCGGAAACGTCCTGCGCGCCCTTGGGCAGTGAAAACACGCCGTCATAATCCGAGCCGAGGCCCACGTGATCCACTCCCACAAGCTGCACGACATGATCGATGTTATCGACAATATCGGCAACGGTGCCCACCGGATGCGAGCGGCGATATTTTTCCTTGAACTCATGGCCTTCCAGGGAATTTTCGGTCATCTGATGTTCTTTTAGATACGCCTCAACCGCCGCGTTTCCCCGTTCATACGAGGAGTCGTAAGCGGCTTTGAGAAAATCCGATCCAAAATTGATGCAAATAACCCCGTCTTTTTCCGCCAACAGTTTGATCATATCGTCATTCATGTTGCGCTCCCATCCGGGCGTGTAAAAACGGCAGGATGAATGCGAGGCGATCACCGGCGCTTTGGAAATTTTCATCACGTCGTAAAAGGTGCTGTCGGAAACGTGGGAGACGTCCACCATGATGCCCAGCCGGTTCATTTCGGCAACCACTTTTTCGCCGAAGGGGCTGAGTCCGTTCCAGGTTCGGGTCGAGTCGTAGGAAGAATCGCAAATGTGATTGACTTTCGCGTGGGTGAGGGTGATGTAGCGGATGCCCCGGTC
>CAYVDX010000604.1:0-2514 GCA_964450485.1 uncultured Calditrichaceae bacterium | reverse complement strand
TGAGATTCTGCAAATTTCCTTCGACCGGCGCGCCGTTTTCCATGCCCATGGGCAGGGAAACGAGACCTTTTTTGAATTGCGCCCGCACATCCGCCACGGATTTGGCGACCGCAAATTTGTCGGGATGATCGCGCTGAAATCCTTCCACCATGTCGATCAGTGAATCGGCCAATTCCTTTGCGCCGCCGGTTTTTTGAAGGCGCGCCGGGATGTAAATCGACATAAACGGCGCATTCAACCCGCCTTCCTTGACGCGCACGTAATCAAAATCGCCGCCGGCGGTGCGCACGGAAATGTCTTCCATAAATTCGTTCAAACGGTAGGGAATATCAATGTGCCCGTCGGTGATGATAAATTTGTGCGCCAGTTCCACGGCTTTTTGATGCCGCTCGGCGTCGCTCATCGATTTGGCTGACGCCGCGTGGTTTTTCGATTCACAGCCAATCAGCAAGACGCTCAACAACAGTGATAGTAAAATTATTAAATGTGAAATGTGTTTCATTCCATCCTCCAAAAGATTAAAAGTTGAAACAAAGATACGAGAAGTTTTGGAGAAGGCAAAAAGTTTTTAGGATATTTTGTAATTCAATTTTTCACGATGAATGTGCTTGATAAAAAATCGCCTTACGCAAAAAACCCATCAGCGGTTTTCCGGCAAAATAGTATTCCATCAGCACATCGCCGAGACGGTCGTCGGTGATGATTTTCGGCGGCAGTTCCGCCATGAAATAAAATTGCTTGTTGAACAACAGCGGTTCGGTTTCCGCTCTTTCGCGGAATTCCGCGGGCAATCGCTTGTTCTTCTCCCCGCGAATCTCGCCGAATTTGTCCCGGAACGTTTTATCTGACAGCGCTTTTTTGAATTCATCCGGTTTCGCAACAATGTAGCCGCGAATGGCTTGCAAGCGGTCTTTGTCGCAGGTGTGCGCACCACCGCCGATCATGATTCGGTTGGCGTTTAACTCGAAATAAAAGCCCGGCAAGCCGAGATCCTTGCGACCGGCCGGCGAAATGACCGCGGACATCTGGGTTTTGTAAAGCCGTTTGTCCCTGGAAAAGCGGATGTCGCGATTGATGCGAAAAATAGCGTCTTTGGCGGGAATCATCACCTCGGGGTCATCGGCGTGGATGCGCAAAATCATGTCTTCAACCAGCGCCTTGAACGGCGCTTTGATATTTTTTTCGTAACGTTTGCGATGCTCATCAAACCACTGTTTGTGATTGTTTTCCGCTAACTCCTGAAAAAACTTGATGAAATCATCCGTAAAATAAGCCATGGTTGTATCCTTCGATTATCGTTGATATGACTTTCACTGGAGATTTGACGGGAATTGCCGCGAAACGTGATTCGTAATTCGTAAAAAAACAATAACTTGCCGTTCACGCATCACGTCATCACGCATCATGTTAATTTCTCGTACCATTTTGCCAGGTTTTCGCCGATTTGCCGGGGATGATCTTCCTGCAAATAATGAATCCCTTTGCCAAGATCGACCGTTTTTAGGTTGGGAAATCGCTGCTTGCACCATTCCAGCGTCGCCGCGGTGATAATGCCGCCGGGATGCGCATAAAAAAGCAACTTCGGCAATTGCGTATTTTGCAGCCACCGGCTGTATTCGGAAACCGCTTTGTGCACATCCGCCGGTTTGCCGTCAATGGGAATTTCGCGGGGCCACTGCCGGATGGGTTTTCGACTGGCAATGGTCGGGAAAGGCGCGGCGTAAACGCGCTTTTCTTCCGCGCTCAACGGGCGAACAATGGCTTCCGGCAGCAGCTTTTTTACAAAGGCATTCATCACGCTGATCATCACCCAACCCACGCCGGGCGTGCGAAACATTTTGAAGCCGATCTTGAAATCGGGCGGAAATTCCGACCATTTTGCCGGTTTGATAATCGCCTCCATAAATGCCAGCGCCTTGATGTTCCCGGCATGACGCGCGGCGTAATGAAACCCCAGGCCGGAGCCCCAATCATGAATCACCAGCGTGATATTTTTTAATCCCAATTGTTCGATAAAGCCGTCAACATATTTGGCGTGATCAAAAAAGCGGTAGGCGATATCCGGCTTGTCGGATTTACCCATGCCGATCAAATCCGGCGCAATGCAGCGACCTTTTGACGACAGGTGCGGGATGATGTTGCGCCACAAATACGAAGACGTGGGATTACCGTGCAGAAACAAAATCGGGTCGCCCTCGCCAACCTCGATGTAGTGCATTTTGGAACCATGCACGTCGATAAATTTGGATTCAAAGGGAAATTCCGGGGAAATATTTTGAGTGCCCATGCTAATCTCATTTTGTTGATGAATGTTTTCATTACCAAAATCAATGTAGGGAACCGTTGCGCCGATTCCCTACAAAAAAACATTTATCACTTCTGGGAATGAAAAGAAACCTGGTTTCCTTCGGTGTCCATGAAGATCGCAAAGTAACCGATTACATCGGAAATTTTGTTCTTTGGCATCACCACTTTTCCGCCAGCTTTTTCCACGCGTTAAAGCGGTGTATCGAG
>CAYVDX010000603.1:0-3313 GCA_964450485.1 uncultured Calditrichaceae bacterium | reverse complement strand
GCCGCATCGGAAACGATTCCCATGACAATGTTAATGCGATTTTTATCCCCCGGGCTTATCCGCAGGTTGTATTGCAGCGCGGAGACCATGTATTCGGCGCTGGCGGAGCTGTTGTTGAGTTCACCGCCGCTTACCGATTCCGGTTCGATGTAATTTTTACTTTTTCCCAAAAAACGATCCAAACTGATATCGAAACGGTCGAACGGCGCATCCGAATACGTAAAACCGCGATACTTTTCGTTTATTACCTTATAATCCCTGTTTCTGAAAAACAGCCGATTTTTTTCCCGGTCAGCATAACCGTCCAGGCAAGTTGTATATCCGTATGTCATGTTTACGCCGTCAAGCATGACTTCAGCGACGCTAAAAAGGGATAAATCCCGCCTTCTGCCTGATTCATTTTTGATGGTGATAGACCAAATCTCAGCAGCTTCTTTTCGGGGAACAAATATCCGGACGGTTGTTTTTATATCCTCTTTTTTGCTCTCAAGAATGATATAGCCGAGACCGTGCCGACAGTTAAATTGATCGAGCGTTTTGTTGACGGGCCGGAAAGCGGCAGACCACAGCGCCCCGGTTGCGTTATCGCGGATATAGATGTTGCGCGGGGCGTCGCGTCTGTCCTGTTTGCCAAAAAGGTTTGTGACAACGCCATCCTCGCTTTGGTACAAAAAAAATCCGTTCAGATGCTGACCAACGCTCGCCAGACAGGCGGGATTCCACAAGATGTTAAACCAATCCCGGGGCGGATGCGGGTTTGTAATATTATATTCAGTTCCATCTTTTGTAAAATGGCCGAATTTCATTCTTTACCTCGAAAGTGTATAAAAAATATCATCCCAAATCCCAATAAAATTTATTTGTTTTTCCCTGCCATCCACCATCCTGCCTGGCAGAACTCCGCCACGTCACTCCCAATTTCTTCACTTTGATTTTGATCAAAAGAATTGTATAAAATGGGTGGCAATATCGCATGAACAACCGTGCAATCAAAAGAAAGACGCTTCCATTCGATCGCATAGCGCCAGATAGAAGCGTCCTTCCGTTTACAGGAGACTGCTTTTTTAAAAGACTTCCAACACCGTGCAACTTAATGATTGAACCTCAATGTCTTTGCCGGTCCCGTTATACGTTTCGAGATAAAAGCCAACAGTTTTTAAACTGATTTAGCGGTTTTTTTACGGATAGTTTTTGTTTGCTATTGCTTGCTTTTCTTCCGCGGTATTTGAGGTTTGCCTAATTTTTTTTTAACGATATTCCACACGTTTTTCTCTCAGCAGCGTAGGATTTAATTTATAATACATAATATGTATTACAAATAGTATCCAAAAAAATTCTCTTAATGTCAAGTAATAAATTCGTATTTGTGTAGTTATGGATATGGAAACCGTTGAAATGGTTATTTCGCAATTTTTACAATCGAATTTTATTTGTGGTTGGACATTTTTATAAACATCAATATCATAAAGTTTGCTGTTTGGAAAAACTTGTGAAATTCGCTTTGACAACTGTATCCATTGAGTGTTCACCGGATCGCTCTCAAGAAAAAATGATTATTTTATTGACAATATTGTGAAGCTTATAAACATTAGACAATAAAGTTTGTTACCAGCACATTAGCCCATACAAGCCAAAAGCCGCTAAATTTTGTAAAAACAAAATTTAGCGGCCTTGTGTTTAAGTACCGGAGGTGGGACTCGAACCCACACTCGGTGTCACCCGAACCGGATTTTGAGTCCGGCGCGTCTGCCAATTCCGCCACTCCGGCTACCGAATTTTCTTTTGCGGTGGCAAATATAATGTAACCTGAACTGCTTCGCAAGCCATTGTTCAAACTACCAGCGCATTAAAATGGAACCCCAGGTAAACCCTGCACCAAACGCTGCTAAGCAAACAAAATCGCCATCCTTAATCCGGCCTTCCTGATAGGCTTCGCTCATGGCAATAGGAATAGATGCCGCCGTGGTATTCCCATATTTGTGAATATTGCTGACCACTTTTTCCCAGGGTAAGCCCAGCCGCTGTGCCACGGCTTCTGTAATACGCTGGTTGGCTTGGTGGGGAATGAATACATCCAGATCTTCTACCGTATATCCGGTTGCTTCCAGAGCTTCCTGAACCACCTGGGGGAAATAGGTTACGGCATATTTAAAAACAAAGCGCCCCTCCATTTTGGGGTAAATCCGATCCGTCTCGCACATTTCTTTGCTAATCCGGGGATGATGGGTTACGGAAGGCCATTCACACCACAGCTTTTTGGCAAAGCGTCCATCAGCATGCAGGTGGGTGGTTAAAATACCTTTATTGGGTTCATCCGTTGCAGTGACCACTACAGCGCCCGCGCCATCGCCAAATAGCACGGCCATATCCCGTCCTCGGGTGGACAAATCCAAACCGGTGCTTTGAATTTCGGCGCCCACAACCAATATATTTTTGTAGGTACCGGTGCGAATAAATTTATCGGCAGTGGATAAGGCATAAATAAAGCCTGAACAGGCATTGCGAACATCCATTGCTGGAATGCCGGGCAAGCCCATTTTTTCCTGCAAAAAACACCCCGCACCCGGAAAATCATGATCCGATGCCATGCTGGCAAAGATGATGAATTCTATATCGTCAGGCTTCATTCCTGCACTTTCGAGGGCTCTGTTGGCTGCTTCCAGCCCCAACCCACTGACGGTATCACCCTCCTTAACCCAATGACGGGTAATGATACCTGTTCGTTCCCGAATCCACTCATCGGATGTTTCCATCCATTGTTCCAGATCGTGATTGGTAATCACACGCTCCGGAACGTAGTGGCCAACACCAACGATTTTTGCATTTGGCATAACTTTTCCTTCCCATGTTTACCTTTTCATCAAATAATTGACATTCCAAGAATACTTGCCAGGATTAAATATACAAACCATCCAATTATACACACAACAATTGCCCGGGTAATTGAGGTATAATCCAGTGCCTGGCGAACAGCTACCACCATTGCCACCAACATCCATATCGCAGCAATGGAATTGATAATCCCACTAAAGCCTGGAATAAGGCTAAATACGCGAATGATTCCCGGGGAAGCGGAAAACCCAATGGTGCGCAACAGCTGTCCCAGATCTGCTTCCGTGGAAGGTTGGGGCATTAACTTGGCGCCAATCCCATACACCACTGCTGCCCAGATGAACCACCCAACCAATGCCTGCAGGGCAACAAAAAGCAAATACCCGATTCCCATATTCAAATTCCCAATTCCACTGGCAATGCTGGAAAGCAGAACAACGACCATGCTCTGTTGCAAGGCTGTAGTATCATGCTCTACCTC
>CAYVDX010000602.1:0-3324 GCA_964450485.1 uncultured Calditrichaceae bacterium | reverse complement strand
TTTTTCCGCCATCGATTTATTCGGCGAAAACTCGCAGCAATATTTGTCCGTCGTGGAAGCGTGGAATGCGGTCGGCGTTTATCGTCCCTCTTTAACGGCTTCCGTGTTTACCCATCCATTCTCGCTTGAATTTTTGGCAGAAGCAAATGTGACCGGCGACGAAAAAGAATTACAAATTATCAATAATGGACTGGATACATTAGCGATTTCAAGTATTGGCGTCACCGGCGCGGAATTTAGCGTCAACACATCTGCAAATTTTCCGGTAAAATTAGCGTTTACCGACACGCTGAGTGTCAGTGTGTCCTTTACGCCGGGATCCGTCGGAAACTTTACAGGAACGGTAAATATTGTCAGCAATGATCCTGATAACCCCATGGCGGAAGTTGCCCTGAGCGGTCGGGGATATGTCGTCAATGCTGCAAGCGAGGGAGTTATCTACGGCGTCGCCGGCACGGTCGGCAACGGCGCGGTTGTGACGATTAATCAAAACAGCGGCGAAGCGACCCTGTTGGGAGAATCCGGTTTCAGCGATCTGCTTGGCGCAATCATCAACCCGGCGAATGACGAATTGATTGCCGTTACGACCAAAGGCAGCAACATTCAATACCTACGAGTGGATACGCAGAGCGGTGAGGCTTTTGAAAGCACTGTTACCGATATTTCGTTGATGTATGCCAATGCGTTTGACCTCAACGGCGATTTGTACGGCGCGCGGTTTAACAACGGACAGCTCTATCGGATCAATTTTTCGACCGGAGAAGTCACCGAAATCGGGTTGATGGGCTTTAACCGCGTCACCGGGCTGGCAATCAATCCACTTGACGGGGCACTTTGGGGTGTTTCTCTGGCCGGAAATGTGTACACCATTGATAAAATCAGCGGCGTTGCCGCGCTCATCGGCAATACCGGTTTCAACCGGATAAATGATATCGCATTCGATCAGGCCGGCAAAATGTTTGGTCTGGTCGGGTTGCAAAATGATGTGAACAAACTGATTCAAATTGACCCGGCAACAGCCCTCGGCAGCTTGATTGGCACAACGAATTTTAGCGGAATCACCGGCATTGCCATCCGCGGGGCTGTCGTTGTCGGCGTCACCGAGACCGGTGATTTGGGCGTCCCGACGAAATTTGAATTGCAGCAGAATTATCCCAACCCGTTTAATCCCCAAACCACGATTAAATACGCCCTTCCCGAAGCATCAGCCGTTGCGTTGACGATTTACAACAACCTCGGTCAAGTCATCCGAACCCTAATTAACGAAAATCAAACCGCCGGTTTTAAATCCGTGAAGTGGGATGGCAAAAGCGACAGCGGCGCGCGGGTAAGTTCAGGCGTTTACATTTATCAAATCCGAGCCGGCGCATTTAAATCGAGCCGTAAGTTGCTGTTTATAAAATAATTAAAAACATCGTCATTGGATGGAGACCGGGCAATACGTCCGGTCTTTTTTGTAAAAAGGGTTCTGCGATTATACCTTGTAAAAAATGCTTTCCCTGTTTAAATTTCCTTAAGTGTATTTCAGTACCGGACACTTTTTAATCGAGGGCTGTATTGCATGAATTTGAAGCAGAGCTTCCCTGAAAATCGTGTTGCAATCCCGGCGCTCCGGGATGCAACAAGTATCGACAAAAATCAGCCATTCTCCTTACAAAGCTCTCGCTTTGTAAGGTCATTTTCCCCTAAAGCCCCGCTTTTGACCACCTTCCTCAAAAGTGTCCGGTACTGAAAAGTGTATTTGACAAAATAATTGAGGCAAAGATGATCCGACAACATCATTATTTTATTGCGGCAATACTTTTTTTGTGGATCGGTGGATTGTTTACGACGGTTTATTCGCAGACGTTGCAGGCAAAAGTTTCCTTGCGCGCTGACCGGCTTTTACCGGAAGACCGGCAAATATTGAGTGAAATTCCCCGGGCCTTGGAAAGTTATATCAACACCTACCAGTGGGGCGATGAAGACCCGGAAATTACCATCCACTGCGAATTCAATTTGATCGTCGAAACCGTGGATATTCGAAATTCAGAAAAAATATATCGCGCGCAATTGATTGTCAGCTCCCAATCCGGCGAAAATTTTCGCGACCGGGGCGTGTTGTTCCCGTATGTCGCCGGCCAATTGTTCGATCATTCACGCGCGATTTATAACTCCCTGCTTTCTATTATTGATTATTACGTTTACATGGTTCTCGGCGGCGAGCTTGACACTTATATCCTGATGGGCGGCTCAAATTATTACGACCTGGCGCGTAACACGGCGGCAGAGGGCGCAATCAGCAACTATAGCGTCGGTTGGCGATTGCGCCAGGAAGAACTGGAAACCATCACGGACGGCAACCACCAGCCCCTTCGGGAAGCAAAGTTTTACTACTATGAAGGTCTTTTTTATGCCGAGGAACAGAAGGATTCCAACAAAAGCCGGAAACATGCTTCCAAAGTGGTAAAATTATTGGATCGCGTTCACAAGCGCAGACCGAACAGCGCGGCATTAAAACGATTTATGGACGCGCATTACCAGGAGTTTTGCACTTTGTTCAAATTTGATAAAAATCGCAAAAATGTCAACGACATGATGCGTATTGATAATCGCCATCGGGAGGCTTACGCCGGCTGCGGGCGTGAGCGCAAGCTTTGAGATTTACGCATCAAGGATAAGGGAGGCCGGATAAAGAATGACGTAGGTTAGTTAAAAAAACATCACTTACACATTGAAACGAATATTCATAATATCGCCATCTTTTACAAGATAATTTTTCCCTTCCAGCCGCAATAAACCATGATCACGGCATTTGGACAAACTTTTGTGCTGCATAAAATCATCGTAATGAACCACTTCCGCGCGAATAAAACCGCGTTCCAGGTCTGTATGAATCGCACCCGCGGCGTGTTGAGCATTTGTGCCGTTCTTGATCGTCCAGGCGCGGCACTCGTCTTCACCAACCGTGAAAAATGAAATTAAGCCCAGCAGTTCAAAGGATATGCGAATGAGTTTGTTAAGCGCCGGTTCCGCAATGCCCAGGTCTTCCAGAAACATCTCGCGATCTTCCAAGTCTAATTGAGAAATTTCCTGTTCCGCTTTTGCACACATTGCCACCACCGAAACATTCGGTTTTTCAGGCACTTGCCGGATGAGTTCAGCACCATTGGCAATATCGCCTTCATTAATATTCACCACAAAAACCAGCGGTTTAAAGGTCAAAAATTGAAACCCCCGCAGCATCCGTGATTCTTCATCCGAAAACGCTATCTCCCGCAAGGGACGTTCCGTTTCAAGATGTTCCTGACAGCGTTTCAATAAGTCCAGCTCTTTTAAGTTTTG
>CAYVDX010000601.1:0-3327 GCA_964450485.1 uncultured Calditrichaceae bacterium | reverse complement strand
TGGAAATGGCTTCGGCAAAACGCATGGCCAACTGCTTGTTGGTCAGCAGGGAAACGTGAAAATCCACGGCCGCCCGGCGGATCATGTAGCCGTTGGTCAGCTCTTCCTTTTGATAACTCTTGGGAATATTCACCACCAAATCGATTTTGCCCTCGCGGATATATTCCAGGGTGTTGGGCGATTTTTTTTCCAGCGGCCAGTACAGCGGGGTTGCCGCCACGCCGTTTTGCCGCAGAAATTTTGCCGTGCCGCGCGTGGCGTAAATTTTGACGCCCATATTTGCCATCACCCGCACGCTTTTCAGCAAATCCGCCTTGGATTCCACGGTTCCGGTGGACAGCAGCACGCTTTTTACCGGCAGTTTGTAGCCCACGGAGAGCAGCGCTTTCAAAAACGCTTCTTCAAAGGTATTGCCCAGGCAGCCCACCTCGCCGGTAGAAGCCATTTCCACGCCCAGGGTCGGGTCCGCGCCTTCCAGCCGGGTGAAGGAAAATTGCGGCGCCTTGACGCCCACGTAATTCAGCTCAAACAGGGAGTGCGCTTTCGGCGAAACCTGGTGTCCCATAATCACCCGCGACGCAAGATCGATAAAATTGTCATTCAAAATTTTTGAGACAAAGGGAAAGCTCCGCGACGCCCGCAAATTGCACTCGATGACCTTCACCGAATTTCGCCGGGCAATATATTGAATGTTAAACGGCCCGTTAATGCGCAACGCATGGGCAATTTTTTGCGAAATCAGGCGGATTTGCCGGATCGTTTCCAGGTAGGTGCGCTGCGGGGGAATCACCAGGGTGGCGTCGCCGGAATGCACCCCGGCGTTTTCCACGTGCTCTGAAATGGCGTAGAGCAAAATTTCGCCGTCGCGCGCCACCGCGTCAAACTCGATCTCCTTGGCGTTTTCCAGAAATTTGCTGATCACCGTGGGATGATCCGGGGAGAGCCGGGCCGCTTTTTGGAGAAATTCCGCCAGTTCCGCGTCATTGGACGCCACGGCCATGGCCGCGCCGCTGAGCACATATGAGGGCCGCACCAGCACGGGATATCCGACGTCTCGCGCAAAATCTATCGCCTCGTCGATGGTATTCAGCATTTTCCATTCCGGCTGATCCACGCCCAGTTTATCCAGCAAATCGGAAAAATGGCGGCGATCCTCCGCGGTGTGGATGCGCTCCGGCGATGTGCCCAAAATGCGCACGCCGGCCTGCGATAACGGCAGCGCCAGGTTGTTGGGAATTTGTCCGCCCATCGAAACAATCACGCCGATGGGCGCGAGCTTTTTGTTGAGTTCCAGCACGCTTTCCAGGCTGATTTCGTCGAAAATCAACGCGTCGAATTCATCGTAATCCGTGCTGACGGTTTCCGGATTGTAATTGAGCATCACGGTTTTGTAGCCGAGTTTGCGCAGGGTCATGCCGGCGTTGACGCAGCACCAATCGAATTCCACAGAACTGCCGATGCGATAAGCGCCGGACCCGAGGATGATCACCGGGCTTTGCTGAAAATGAATTTCGTCGCGCGTGCCGTTGTAAGTGAGGTAGAGATAATTGGTCTGCGCCGGGTATTCCGCGCCCAGCGTGTCGATTTGCCGGATGAAGGGCGTCACGCCGTGCTTTTGGCGCAGTTTTCGCACGGCCGCCGCGGTTTTTCCGGTAATCAGCGCGATTTGCTGATCGGAAAAACCGGCCTGCTTGGCGTCTTTGAGCAATTGCGGCGGAATGGCGCGTTTTTTCGCCGCGGCCAGCGATTTTTCAAGTTGCACCACCCGTTCGATTTTGTATAAAAACCATTTATCGATGTGCGACAGCCGGTGAATTTGCGCCACGCTCATCCCGCTTTTGAACGCTTCGACAATCGCAAAAACGCGCTCCTCGGTCGGCTCTTTCAGCTCTTTTTTGATGTTTTTGAATTCCACCAAATCGCCGTTGGCGATCAGTCCTTGCGCGCCGGTTTCCAGCATTCGCAGCGCTTTTTGCAGGGCCTCTTCAAATTTTCGCCCGATGGCCATCACCTCGCCGACAGACTTCATGCCCGAACCGATCCGGCGGGAAACCATGCGGAATTTGTTGAGATCCCAACGCGGCATTTTCACCACCACGTAATCCAGCGACGGTTCAAAAAAAGCTTTGGTCACTTTGGTCACGGCGTTGGGCAGCTCGTGCAAGCCGTAGCCCAGCGCCAGCTTTGCCGCCACAAACGCCAGCGGATAGCCGGTCGCCTTGGAGGCCAGCGCCGAACTGCGCGACAGCCGTGCATTCACTTCAATGATGCGGTATTGCTCCGATTTGGAATCCAGCGCGTACTGTATGTTGCATTCGCCCACGATGCCCAGGTGGCGGATCACCCGAATCGCCACTTCCCGCAGCAGATGATACTCGCGATTGGTAAGCGTCTGGCTGGGCGCCACCACAATGCTTTCGCCGGTGTGGATGCCCATGGGATCGAAGTTTTCCATGTTGCATACGGTGATGCAGTTGTCAAAACGATCGCGCATCACTTCGTATTCGATTTCCTTCCAACCCTCCAAGTATTCTTCCACCAAAATTTGCGAGGCGTACGCCAGCGATTTTTCGGCCAGCTTGCGCACCTGTTTTTCGTTGCGGCAGACGCCGGAGCCAAGCCCGCCCAGGGCGTAAGCAATGCGAATGATCACCGGGTAGCCCAATTCCGCGGCAGTGGCAACCGCGTCTTCCACGGTAGCAACCGCTTTGCTGCGCGCGCTCATGGCGCCGATTTCGTTCAGCCGCGTCACGAAATTTGCCCGGTCTTCCGTGTCGATCACCGCCTGAATGGGCGAGCCAAGCACCTGCACGTTGTATTTTTCCAGCACGCCGGATCGGTGCAGTTCCAGCCCGCAGTTCAGGGCTGTCTGTCCGCCGAAACTGAGCAAAATGCCGTCGGGACGCTCTTTTTCGATCACTTTTTCCACAAATTCCGGGCTGACCGGCAGAAAATAGATCTGGTCGGCCAAATGCGCGGAGGTTTGAATCGTGGCGATATTGGGATTGATCAGCACCGTGGCGATGCCTTCTTCCTTCAGCGCTTTGATGGCCTGGCTGCCGGAGTAATCAAACTCCCCGGCCTCACCGATTTTCAGCGCCGCACTGCCGAGGATGATCACTTTTTTGGGGTGTTGGTTGCGTGTGTTGGGGGTCATGGGAGGCTCTGATTTTCGGGTTGTTTAATAAAAAACCCACGAATTTCCCGCGGGCAATTTTGAAATATGGCATTTGAAATATTCTCGTCGAAATAAAATTTAATTCTTTCCACTGTTTCAGTACCGGACACATTTTAATATATCACCCCTAACGGGGTTGATTCGGACTG
>CAYVDX010000600.1:0-3330 GCA_964450485.1 uncultured Calditrichaceae bacterium | reverse complement strand
AAGTGATTCGCACCGGCTTTGACAAGGCGTTTGTCGAGGCGGCATTTGACATCACGGAGTTGCCGCAAGTAAAGCAATTGCTGAAAGCGCGCGGGATCACGCCCGGCGATGAGTTGTTGATCCGCCGGGAAATTTCCCAAAAAAGCAGCTCACGCGCCTTTCTTAACGATACCCAAGTAACGATTTCCACCTTGGCGGAGATCGGTGATTATTTGCTGGACGTCCACGGGCAGCATGAGCATCAGCGCCTGCTGCGCCGGGAAACGCATCGCCACTTTTTGGACGCCCAAGGGCAATTGGAACCACAATTAACTGCTGTGGCGAACGCCTACCATCGCGTCAAAGCAACCGAAAAACGCTTAAATGGATTGCTGCGTCGGCAAAAAGAGCTCGACAGCAAGCGCGAGTTATATGAATTTCAATTCAACGAAATCGAAAAAGCCGGGCTTTTACCGGATGAGGAAGAAAAGCTAACAGCGGAGCGCAAAATGTTGGGCAATATTGAAAAACTCAACGAAATTTCCGCAAATCTCACCGAATTGTTTTCGGGCGAAGATACGAATTTGCTGAAGTCAGTCAGTCAGGCGGAACAGCAATTGCGGGAGTTGAGTCAATTTGCCGCGCATATTTGCAAACTGCTTGAGGAATTCTCATCAGCGAAGATCGTCATGGAGGAAACCGCGCGCAGCATCGAGGAATTTCAAAATGGCCTGGAGTTTGATCCACAGCGGTTGGAAGCCGTTGAATCGCGGTTGGATTTGATCACCCGTCTGAAGAAAAAATATGGCGGCGGCATCGCCGAAATTCTTGCTTTTCAGGCGCGGTTGCAAAACGATTTGAATCTACAAGGCAATTTTGATCTGGAAATTCAAAAGCTGCAAAAGCAATATCATCAGGATGTTAGCGCGTATTGCCGGGCGGCAAAAACATTGACAAAAGCCCGTCGCGCCGTCGCCAAACAAATGGCGCAGCGCGTGGCTGAACAGTTGGCTTTTTTGGGCATGCCCAACATGCGTTTCCGGGTAGCGATTGATCGGCTGGAAGATCCGCAAGGGCTTTTCGTGGAAAATAATCACCGCTACTTTGGAGATGCACAGGGCGTGGATCAGGTAGAGTTTTTTATCTCGCCAAATCCTGGAGAGGATTTTAAACCGCTTGCCAAGATTGCTTCCGGTGGGGAAATTTCACGGATCATGCTGGCGCTGAAAACCATTTTGGCGGAAATCGACGAAATTCCCAGTCTGATTTTTGATGAAATCGACGCGGGCGTTTCCGGGCGCATTGCCCAGGCCGTGGGGCGCAGCATTGCCAATTTGGCCGGCCGTCGCCAAATTTTGTGTATCACACATCTGCCGCAAATCGCTTCCCAGGGAGACGCGCACTTTTCGGTGGAAAAATATGTACAAAACGGGCGGACATTTACGCGCATCACGCCGCTAACCGAAGAACAGCGCGTGGAAGCGGTTGCCAAACTCATTGCCGGGGAAACGCTGTCCGATACCGTGCTCAACAGCGCCCGGCAGTTGATCGCCGAGGGGCGTGGTTTGTAGGGGGGGCAAATCAGGAAAGCGGCGCCCACGAAGCAAATCTATTCTCGTTCCACCCCACAGGGGGACATTGTTCCGCATAGCGTGGAACGCCGGCCTCCGACGCTCCGCGTCACCAATCTCATTCCGACGGAGTCCGACGGAACGAGCTTGAACTTTGCGGCATTAATACCTCGACGAATTTTGTCAAGGTATGGCCGTTTGCTCTAATCGGGTTTTTACTAACAGCGCTTGATTTACCACCGGTTTTAAAACTCCCAACCCGGGAGAAACACGCTGCTTTTAAAGCTATTTTTCAACCAACACTGCCCCAACCATATTTGTCGCTTCGTGCGGAATACAAAAATATCGGTATTGCCCGGGGGTGTTAAAGGTATGTTTATAAACGCCTTCAGGGGCGATGTTGCCGGAATTGAAGGGCGCGGCGTTTTCCGGTAGCTGCACGTGACTTTGATCGGCGGCTAATTTGGGATCCGCCGTCACAGTGTGAACCAGAACCGAGGCATTGAGCCACTCCACCGTCTGACCGGCTTTGATGATAATTTTGGGCGGCTCAAACTTCAGCATATCATTCATTTTCACAATGACTTTTGCGGTGTTCGCGGCGCGATGTTGCGTAACCGCCTTTTTGCCGCTTGTTGATGTTGTACAATGATTCAGTAGAAACAGGATCAACAGCAAACATGCCGTTGATCCCCGGTGTTTATTTAGCCAATCACTCATTCTTAACAATTCCCGTTTGGTTTTTAGTTATCGGCTTGCGGAAAGATCCAGCGTCTCGAACATGACATGCCAAAACGGCAGTTCCATGCCGTTGGGAAGCTTAAAACCCGTGTGTACGGGCGATTTTTCAAAAGCGCCGGTTTCCATGTTGGGTTTGAACGGCGCGACCATCAGGTGGAATTGCCGGCGGGTGGGGGTGACATCCTCATCAAAACCGAGTTTATAGCCTTCCGTGCGAACATATTCCGTCAGCATGCCGTGGATGAGACGCGGCTGTGCCAGAACTTCGCCGTTTTTGCTCACGGAACCCATTCCCCAAAACGCAAAATAGGTATATTCGCTGGGCATCAGCGGTGTGCCGATATTGCTAAATCCATGTAGAATCATGTTGGTGGCCACGCCGCCAAAGGTCGGAAACTCCATGCCGTGCGCCGCCATCTTTTTACAGCATTTTACCGTGTATGTGTTGCCTGCTTTATCCTTCCAACTGGCATTCATTTGAACGTTGTCGTTGGTAACGGCTGCGTCGGTGGCTGTTGCATCGACCGCATTCAGCTCCAGGTGTCCGCCCGGCAAAACGATATGTTTATCGCCAAAGGGAGATTTTGCCTTGAATGCCGTAAATTGTCCGTTTCCAACGCCGCGCATCGGAACGGGGACGCCGGTAATTCCGGGGGTGCCGGCAAAACTCTGCGGCATATCCGGAGTTCCAAAAACCCGCGGGTCTAATTTCCGGTTATCCGGCAGGGAAACAAAAACCCCGCCCGCGCTTTGTGCAATGTGAATTTTGATGGGGCCGCCGAACAATTCAAATGGTTTTTGCACATCTTTATGTGCTTTCAGATAGCCTTTAGCCGGCGCTTTCTTCTGCATTTTTTTTACCATTTTCATCATTTTCATCATCTTCGCTTTTTTACCATCTTGTGCGTTGACAGACATGAATAGACCCATGGACAAAGCTAAAACCATAAAAATATTGAGTGTTTTAACAAAGCCCCTGTTGATAGATTTTGTTAGTATGGAATACATTTTTTTCCTCCACAATTTATTTTTTATTACA
>CAYVDX010000599.1:0-3330 GCA_964450485.1 uncultured Calditrichaceae bacterium | reverse complement strand
GGATCGACTCCTGGTAATTCAGCTTGGGTTCGGGGATGAATCGCCAGACCATCATTCCCATGGCCAGCACGGAAGCCGCTGCAAGCACGCTGTTGCTGATATAATCGAACTGCATAAAAGCATATCCGGCCAATGCACCGCCAAACCCCATTCCCAATTGCCCGATTGCAATTGACATGCTCACCAGGGCGCCTCGTTTTTCCTCGGGAATCATTTCAGAAATCAACGCCTGAAACGGACTCATGCGCATGGCAATAAGCGTCATGATAATAAAAAAAAGCGGGTAAGCGATCCAAAATTTTGAGACGACCACGGTTGTCGATGCCATTACCAGTGACAGACCGAAGCATGAAATGACGATTAAGGCTTTTCGGCCATAGCGATCGGATAGTTTTCCGGCAACCGGACCCGTAAATACCGCGGCGATGCCGCCCACAAAGACGACCGAGGCGATTTCATAGCCGGATAAATCAAACGTTTGGGTCAGCCAGGTCGGTAAAAAAACCACGTACATGGCGATGCTGAAATGCATCAGGGCAAATGCGCCGGACATGGCGAAAATCTCCGGTCTTTTCAGCATTTTCAGGTAGTTTGTAAAGGCGCCGCGAACCGACAGCCGGCCCCGAAATCTTTGAACCGTCGGCTGCGGAACGGTCAGCAGGATTAGCGCAAATGCAACTGTCATGGTGATGGCAAACATGACGAACGGCTGCCGGAATCCGCCCCATTCCGCTAACAGCGTTCCGGCGGGAATGCCAAAAATTTGCCCGGCGGCGATGCCGGTAACCACGACGCCGTTCGCCCAACCGCGTTTTTCGTACGGGAAATAATCGCCGATGTAGGAAACGGAGGCGCCGCTCAACACGCCGCCGGCAGCGCCGGCCAATGCGCGAACCAGCAGCAATGAAACGAAATCAATCACATAATGGTGCAGGAATAAAACCAATGCCATTGCGCCGCTGCCGATCAGCAAAATTCGCCGCCGCCCGAATTTGTCGGAAATCGGCCCGGCGGTGAGCGCAAAGATACTGAGCATTACGGCGTAAGCGGTAACCAGCATTCCCTGGAAGGACTCCGGAATGCCAAGCTCACTGCTGATTTGAGGAATAATCGGCGGGATGATCATTACCTGGCTGCTGGCGGAAAACATCATCAGCCATAGCGCGGCCAGGATGAGATGGGGACGAGATTTTTTGTTGAACATTTACAAATCCATTGAACGAGCAAGTAAACGAAGCGTTTGGCAGGCAGATCAGAAACTGACGAATCCAAAATCCGGAGAAGAAATGATGTTGCCTTCCAAACAGTGTTTAAAAAGGAAATCGGGAATTTCCGCGAATACTTTAAAAAAAGATCCGCATATTAATTCTGTATGCCCCCATACATGTTCCAAAGCAGTTATTATTAGATATTATCAGTAAAAGGTTGGTTACAACCATTGAAAACATTATTTTGAGAAAAAATGAATAAGAATGCTATAATATTCAAGGTATTATGTTTTTACAATCTCAAGGGAGGGCTGTTGTGAAGAGACTCATTAGTATGATCCTGCTTTTTTCGCTGCTGCTGATGTTGATTGGATGTTCGGCGTCGCGAAAAACCAAGGGGGCGATTATCGGGGCAGGCTCCGGGGC
The DNA here is from genome assembly GCA_964450485.1 of uncultured Calditrichaceae bacterium. Classification (GTDB taxonomy): domain Bacteria; phylum Calditrichota; class Calditrichia; order RBG-13-44-9; family J075; genus JACKAQ01. The sequence goes on along the minus strand of CAYVDX010000599.1, from coordinate 1,696 downwards.
GGCGGCCGGCGCCGTTGTGGGTAAAGCAGCCGGAAATACCATTCTCGGCGCGATTATCGGCGCGGCGGTGGGCGGCGCTGCCGGGGCGTATATCGGCAATTATATGGATAAGCAAGCCAAAGAGATCGAGCAGGATATTTCCGGCGCAAAAGTGGAGCGCGTGGGCGAAGGAATTAAAATCACCTTCGATTCCGGGCTGCTGTTTGCGGTGGACAAGTCGAATTTGAGCGAGCGCAGCAAGCAGGAATTGGCGGAGTTGGCGCGAATTGTCAATAAATATGAGGATACAGACATTCTCATCGAAGGGCACACCGACGCCACCGGTTCGGATGATTACAACATGGAGTTGTCGCGGAAACGCGCGCAAGCGGTTTCAGCGTATTTAGCGAGTCTTGGCGTCAATCCGGCAAGATTTACAACCATGGGTTACGGCGAATCCCAACCCATCGCCGCCAACGATACCGCCGAAGGCCGCCAGCAAAATCGCCGGGTTGATTTGGCAATTATGGCCAACGATAAATTGAAAAAAGTGGCGAAGGAAAAAGCCGGATAAGTACAGACGCTATCTGTTCAGCAAGTCATTCATCGCGCCGGCGAGCTGAAAATCATACTCCGACAATCCGCCGACATCGTGCGTATTTAAATCGACCGTCACCCGGTTGTACACGTTGAACCACTCCGGGTGATGGTTCATTTTTTCCGCCAAAATGGCGGCCCGGGTCATAAACCCGAAGGCTTCCACAAAATTTGCGAATTGGAATTCGCGGTGCAGTTTTCCCTCAACAATTCTCCAACCCGGCACTTCGGCGAGTTTTTTTTGAGCTTCTGTATCACTGAGTTTGTGTATTTTGTGCATAGGAGCCTCAAAGGCTTAAAATTTATCATACTTTTCTGGTTCAATATCAGGAACTTTTTCCAATAATTTTTCAAATTCTTTTCGAGTGGGCGCGTTTTTTGCTCTTTCCCGTAGATAATCTTCGGTCATCAGGGCTGATATTTTCTCTGCAAGCGCCGTTGAAATGAATTGATTCATCGAAACATGATCTTTTTTCGCTAATTCTTTTGCTGCCCGATACAGGGAATCCGGAAGTTGAACACTGATTGAACTCATCATATTTCTCCTATCTTTTCTAAAATTGTTTTTGGCGTCAGTGTTTGAATGCCGAATTTTTCGACTCCAACAAAATCTTTTTTGTTGAACGTAAAAATAAAGTCACTTTTTGAAGCAACTGCAAGCTCTAAAACCATGTCATCTTTCTCATCTTTTAGAAATGGGCGCCAAAGATAATATATTTTATGATGTCCGGAGTTTGCACACACAAAATTTAGAATTTTCACTATTTCTTCTTTTTTAAACGGAATTTTCAATTTGGGATCAAAAAGCACCTTTTCATATTCAAGTATAAGTGGAACTGAGATATTATTTTCAAATTTGTTTTTACCAATCAATTGCAGCAAAGCATGGGATGTTCCCAATTTAGATTTTAGTCCGGCGACGATTACATTTGTATCAATAGTAATTTTCGGAATCTTCATAATTTTAAAGCTATTTTCAAAGCTATTTTCAAAGCTATTTATCCTGTTTCAACGAAATTGTCTGCGAAGTGTAGCGGTATAATGTAAGATACATTGGTGTCGTCTGATTTTCAACGAAAAATTTTTGGAAATGGACGGGCGGGAAAATGAATCCGACGGA
>CAYVDX010000598.1:0-3337 GCA_964450485.1 uncultured Calditrichaceae bacterium | reverse complement strand
CTTTTTTTGCCAGTTTATTTCAATGTTATGAAAAAGTATTGGTTCCACGCCGAATAAACAATGAAAAAAACCAAAGCGAGGGAATAGCAATCTTTACGACGCTGTTCCCTCGCTTGGTGAGGAGAGGAGAGGAAATTTTTTAATCTACTTTCCGGATTTATCAATACGTGGGGATGGCGCGTAACATTGTGCAATCCCCACGTCTGATCTTGGAGGAGAGGATATCTGTTTATTTCGCCGCTCTTTTCGTGTCAACACAGGGACGACGCTGAACACAACGCCATCCCTGTATCGGGTTTGAGAGGAGAGGAGATTTTTGTATTTCGACGCTCATTTCTTGCTTACACACAGGGACAACGCTGAACACAACGCCATCCCTGTATCGGGTTTGAGAGGAGAGGAGATTTTTTCAAGGATCGTTATGCCGCTTCCGGTAAAAGGACGCCGCAAATTAACGCATCAACAACATTCGTTTCGTTTGCACAAAATTCCCGGCGACCATTCGATAGAAATATATGCCGCTGGCAACGGCTGCGCCGAAGTCATTCCTGCCATCCCATTCGATGGTATGCGATCCCGCCGGTAAGGCCTGATCGACCAACACGCGCACTTTTTGTCCCAGGATGTTGAAGATTTCCAGCCGGATTTTGCTGTTTTGCGGCGCGGAAAACCGGATTTGGGTGGACGGGTTGAACGGGTTTGGATAGTTGTCCGCCAGCGAAAACGCGGCCGGGCTGCCGCCGGTTTGCTGATCAACCTGAACATTCAGCTCCGCGCCGGTCTCTTTCAGCCACACTTGCGAAACAGAGGTGAATTGCCCGGCCAGTCGTTCGACGACGATTGTCAATTCGCCGTTTTCATAACTTTTTGGCGGCAATTCGATAAAACCGCTGCGAACCGGCGCATCTGAAAAGGACATGTCGGCTAATTTCACATCGCCATTCCCGGCTAAAATGCGCTGTGTAATTTCCCTGCCGTCTTTTGCCGCGCCCTCAATTTGCAATTGATAGCGGCTTTGGGGATTCAGATTCTGAAACCGGAAACTCACTTGCGCCGGGTCTTGCACGGCGGTTTGGTTTGAGGCAACGCCCCAGGCAGCCGTTTTTCCGCGCAGGCGAAACGGCGCGTCCGTTTGTTGCGCATTTCCGCAATCGAGGTGATAAAACAGCGGCAGGTAAAAACGCGCGGACAGCGCAGTCGTTTCCTCGCGATAGGGCGATTTCGCGGCGATTTCAATGCGATAATTCCCCGGGAAAACCTGCTGCCCGCGATCATCCCGGCGATCCCAGGCAATATTTTTTTCGCCGGAAATCATCCATTGACCGGCGATTTCCCGCACCAACAAATCGCGTTCATCATAAATTCGGGTTTGCACTTCCGCGAAATCCGTGAGCGTGAAATTGCTGTGGATTTCACCGTCTTCTCCGGCAAAAAATCGCGCGTTTTTGATGCGCGTTCCCAGGGTAAAGCGTTGCGCGCCGCTGTTTTTTGTCCAGCGTTCCAGGGCAAACAGTTGATCAGACCCGGCCCAAAAGGTGTTCTCGCCTTCGATTTCAATTTTGCCAAAAGGGATATCCAGGTTAGCAAGACCGTTAAAATTGCTTTCCCGTGCATCGGTCGCGTCGAGAAAAGTTAAATCCGCGGAATATTTTAGTAACTGTTCATTCATTGCATCTACCACAAAAATATTTCCGAAATGATCGCTGCGCATCGCCTGAAAATAGTGCCCGGGCCGCGCGGTGATTTCCGCCCGCGCCGAAAAAGCATGTTCGTCGCCGGCAAACTGCCGCAGGCGTTGACCCGCTGCGTCAATCACGTAAACCAATCCGTTGCTTGCGCCATCCCATTTTCCGGTCAAAACAACGGACGGAGATTCAAAGTCCGGGAATTCTGTTAATTTTTCAGCACTGTTATCTGATAATGCGTATTTTACGATTTTTCCCCCTGCCGCGTCTGCGACGTAGAGCACATCGTCAAAGTTTTTCAGGGGCGTGCCGTTGTCATCGAGGGCGATATCGACCGGTTCGCCCGCATTTTCAATGGCAAACAAAAAGGTCAACGCGCTGTTTTCCGCGTCGGGATGCAGTTGCAGCACGCTGATGCGCTGCCGGCCGGTTTCGCCAATGAATACGCGCCCGCCGGCGTCCACGGCAATCGCAGATGGTCCGACTACGTCGTTGTATGATTTGATCCACCGTTCCAAACTGCCGTAAAGCACGCGGTTCCAGGCCGGATCCAGCACAAACTGCACAAAGGTCGCGCTGACAAACGGCGCATCATCTGAAAATCGCGCGCTGTAAAATGAGGCGCTTTTTTCCGGCGCGCCGAACAGTTGGCGATGCAGCTTCGTTTCCGTCACGCCGCGGGAAAGCCGTTCGATGTTGCGATCCCGGCTGACGGGCGTACGCGCCAGGGTTTTTCCCGCGGAAAATCCCGGCGAATCAGCAAGCGGATCGCCTTCATCAACCCATTCCGCCCGGGAAAAATCAACAACGTTGCCGGTGATTTGGCTGCCGCTAATCCGCCAACGGCCATCTCGCTTTTGCAGTGACAATTGATCGCCGTTTTTCCACGCGATCATTGCGCCGTTTTCCGCGATGGACAACTCCGCGTCATCCGCGTCACGGCTGGCCAGCCGCGCTTGCAACGCGTCGATATTCGCCTGACCCAAAAACCGTTTGATAGCGCGTTTTTGCAGGGTTGTTTCAAGCCTGTTTTCCCGCGCGGCGGTTTTCAGCGCATCGATCAGCAATTGGATTTTCGCGCGTTCCGGCACTGACGCCCAATGCGCACCGGTTTTATTCAGCCCGGGTAAATCTTTCGCAATGCCTGAAAATCCCGCCCCGATCATTGCCAAAATAAAATAAACGATCCTTATTCTCATCATTTCCTCTATTGATTTATGCCCTTTGTTTTTGTTCTTTTGAAAACACCCGTGAGATTAACATTAATTTTTTCGTGCAATACGGATGAACAGGGGTGTTCAATTGAACGCCCCGACAGCAATGTTGGCAGACAAAGTCCGCACTCCGATTCAAATTCCGAAATTGATATTCAACTGAAAAATATTCGCGGAAAAATCCAGCGTATTGAAATAGCGAAAATAGCGCAGTTCAACCGTTGAGCCGGATAGGAACTCAAAATCGCGATTCGATTCCGCCAAACCGCGCAGCAAATAGGTCACGCTGAAGCCAAAATTATTCGAGTTGAACGACTGCAATTTGTAATCCGAGGTGCGGAATGCCTCGTTCAAAAATTGCTCGCCGGCATAACGGTCGCGGGTAAAGAATGAATGGCTTTGGGTGTAATAGCGATAGTTAAACCGCGAAATCAAATG
>CAYVDX010000597.1:0-3338 GCA_964450485.1 uncultured Calditrichaceae bacterium | reverse complement strand
CAAATATGATGTTGAGGTTTTTTCCCTCAACGCGGATCGTTCCATCCCCGGTTTTTCCACAGCTCGTCAAAAAAACCGAAAGGAGCAAAATAAAAATAGTCCCGCCGATCAATTTTTTCATAATTTTTTCCTCGTTGATTTTGAGAACAAACGCATGACGCCGGATTTTATTGCTCACAGATTTTCAAACGGAATTGCCAAAACCTTCTCGCTCAACTGCTGCGCCCGCGGAACCCGGCAGATCACATAGCCTTTTGAAACGCGATCCGGGAAAAGCTTCATGAAAGTTCCGATATGCCGGGCGTCCCTTGTTGTGGGGGCGTCCGTCCATTTTACTTCAATGGGAATATCTTCTTCCGGCGTTTCAAAAATAAAATCCACTTCCGCGCCGCTTGCCGCCCGCCAGAATGAAACATTATATCCCCTGCCCAGATAACCGGCGCGTTGGATCAATTCCAGCCCGACAAGATGCTCCAGCAGCGGCCCGCCGACAGCGTTTAATAAACTTTCGTTCAGACGAAGTTCCGCCGCGGCATTTCGAACGCCCAGGTCAAAAAAATAAAACCGGGGCGTGGTTACCAGCCGTTTCCGGGATGATTTTTTGTAGCTGCGCATCCAATACCCCAGAAACGTATCACACAAAACCTGGTAATAACGCTTAATTGTTGTTACCTTCATGCCGCTCTCCTGCGACAGTTTGCTGAGATTCACCGGTTTGCCGCTTTCCAATGCGGCAAGTTGTAAAAATATGCTGAATGACGCCGTGTTGCGCACCAGGGCTTCTTTTCTGATTTCCTCTTCCACATAATTATCAACATACGCGGAAAGCGTCGCATGAGCGCTTTCCGGGGATTCTTCCCGGATGCCGGGGAGATTGCCAAAAATAATCTTTTCCGCCAGCGATTTTGCCGAAAACAGTTCTCCGCCGGCGATTTTTACACCGTTGACGAGTGAAGTACGGTCTTTTTCTTCACCCAGCGAAACCGGGTATAAATGATAAACATGGGAGCGGCCCGGAAGCAAATTTGCCGAATGCCCTCGTAGTTTTCTCGCTGAACTGCCGGTTAAAAAAAACTGCCAACGCAATTTGTCCCGGTCATAGAGAAATTGAATTTCTTCCAACAACGCCGGGATTTTTTGAATTTCATCCACAAAAACATGCCTTATCTTTGCCGGAAGCGCTTGCAGTTCTCGCGTAAATATTGCCGGATCCCGCTCCAGACGCCTCCGTATCGAAGCATCCTGAAGATTATACGAGATGGAATTCCCTTCGGCTAATTCCGCTAAAATATGTTGCAGCAGAATCGTCTTTCCCACTTGCCGGGCGCCAAATATCAGGCGAATTTTATTTTGACTCAGCGGTGAAATCAGCTTTTCGTGAAGCAGCCGTTGAAAGTATTTCATTGACTTTCCTTGAAAATTGATACGCTAATTGCAAATTTACCAGGTAAATCTACAACTAAAGGGTAGGATTTTCAAGGTTTTTATTCAAAATACAACTCGCCGAAAAACGCCGGCAAATGAAAATTCGGTTTCGGATAATCGATTTTCGCCCAGGTCAGCCAGTGCGGATGCGACGTTTTATCGGCGCATTTGTAAAAATTTGCCCGCCAAAGCGTTCCCGATTCGGGGCGGCTGAAATCGCTGTATTTTTCCAGCACGGAAAAGGGAATGCGATATTCCACCGTCCACGCCGTGGGCGTTTTGATTTCCGGGTCAATCACTTTTGGCAATGAATGCGCGATTTGTATCTGATCAAACTCATGCTCCGGAATTGGAATCACATCCGTCTTGGGCTGCTGTTGAAAATGAAACAGCGCAGTGCCGCCGCAGTTCATTTCCAGGTTGAAATAACCCCGGGAAATATCGCTGCCGGGCGTCAAAAAGAACTCCACGCAGCTATCTTCGTAAACCGGGTCCTGGTATTTCTTCGCCACGGCCCGAACGTAGCGGTCTTCCACGCGCCAGATGACGTAAATCGCCGCATCGTCGTAGGCCAGCTTTGCCTGAGCGCGGGGAAAATGATCCGGCTTTTCGCCCATGTATTTCCCGACAGACAACGGCTGAACGCCAGTCCAGACTGCTTTTTCCCACACGGCGTCAATTTTAACGGCTTTTTCAAGCCGTTTCACCTTGTACGATTCCGTTTTCTCGTTTTCCACACAGGACAAAATGCTAAAAAATATGAGAAATCCCATCACATAAAATTTCATATCGCAACCGTTATTTTTTCCACGCATTTGGAAAGGTTCGTTCCGCATTTAATCGATAAATTTTCTCTACCACATTTTTCGGCAACGCCAGCCCCGGGAACGGCGCATCCAACTCCGGCACTTTGATGGTTTGCGCGGTGTTGAGATATTTCCAGTCCGCCCGCCATTTCTGAAGCACTTCCGCCTTGAATTCAGCGGGATCGGCGTCCGGCTGCTGAGTCAAATCCGTGGCGTATAAAATGCGATCCTGGTATTTGATAAAAAAGCGGCGCACCTTCTCCCGGTCGCGGGCGGATTGATACTGCACCTGCCCCATCCGCGCGGCCATATCCACCACCGCGTTGGGAAAGCGATCCAGGAATTTTGCCAGTTCATCCACGCTCCATTCCAGGCTGGCCAAATGCGCACCCATAAAATGTAAGCCTTTGTTTTTTTGCAACATACGATCCCGCGCCGCCATTTGATCTTCATAAGATGGCAACTCCGGGTGCAAATACATGTGATATTGGGGATGCTCGCGAAAATATTCTTTGTCGTTGTTCACGGTCATTTGCTCGATGGGCAGCCAGCAGTTTTTCGGCTCGCCCTGGTGCCCGATCAGCACTTTGTCCTTTTGGCGAACATGCTCGAAAATCGCGTCAAATTTGGGATGATCGATCATAATATTCGCGCCGTTTTGATCGTGAAAATCCATGCCGATGTTTTTCCACACCTTGACGGCGACCGCCCCTTTGGCAAATGCGTCGTCCAGGCGTCGGATGGTTTCCGCCGGCCAACCCGGTTTATCCCAGCCTGTCATTGGGAATGTTGCCGCAAAAGCGAACGTCTCGGGATATTTTTGCAAGTCTTCCACGGCAACATTAAATTGCGTTTCAATCGGCGGGAAATCCGCGTAATCGACATTGATGGAGAGCAGCTTGAAATGATTGGCTTTTGCCAAATCCACAAATACGGGATCGCTGGCATTGACGTGAACATGCGCGTCGATTTTTTCGATTTTTGTAAAATCATCCATGGTAAAATGTTTGGATGCGCAACTGAAAAAACTCAGCGCAAGACAACACAAAATCAGGAATTTTTTCATAAGCCTGTCGTTTTTTTTAGTGAATTAATGACAAAAAAATT
>CAYVDX010000596.1:0-3344 GCA_964450485.1 uncultured Calditrichaceae bacterium | reverse complement strand
CCGCGTCGTCCTTTTTTGAATGCGCCAGCGGGAATTGAACGTAAAACCTGCGCTTTATCAAGTTCTTTATTTCGCAGGAGATTGCCATATTGTTCGTAGTTTTGCAACGATGCTTCCGGCAGGCCAAACCGCCGAACGGCCCATTCCGCCCCGCCCATAATTGCATCCGCCATTTCATCGTCGTTTAAAACGGGTTTGGCATGTTTTCGCGCCGGCACGCGCTGCATCACGTTTTCGTAAAACGCATCGATCCGGGCTTCGGTCATTTCCGCTGCGTTGATGGGCAAAGTCATCATGCGAATGCCGCAGTTGATGCCTTTGTCAACAGCGAATGGAATGATATGGTTTTTCGAGACCGTCACCAATCCGGTAGGCACGATGTTGCGGCCTTTATAATGCAAATCCGGCAGGGCAACGAGATATTCATCCACTTCCGGCATGTTCGACAGCGTTTTCAACGGATTTAATGCACGCTGATCCGGCATCAGCCCGGCGTCTAAATAAAAATGAACCGGTACGCCGCCGTCATTATTATAATTGATAATTTTTACCTTTTCCGCTTGCCGCGTCATCACTTCGGACATAAATAATCCCTCTTTAAATTTGAAAAAATCCATTTGTTACGGTTGAAAACCTGACTTTTTAGCCGCAGGGAAGCTGAGGACGCAGGGTTTTTACAACCTGTTTATTTTTAATGTTTTATGGACTCTGCGTCTCAGTGGCGGAAGTATGTTTTTTAGCCTTCCGCCAGCTTGCTGATCGTTTCAACAACCGGCGCAACGCCCTGTGAGCGATCAATAAAAAGCTGGTAGGCCGGAATGTCCGCCAACAGTTTTTGGAGCGTTTCAATGCGCCGATAGGTTGGAAAATTGTTTGCGCCTTCCAGCAAGTTAAGCGTGGCGGCATACCAAAAATAATCATTCACTTCACGGGTCAGCAAATTGTAATTTTCCAGCCGCATCACTGCTTTTTGAGCAGAAATTTGTTTAGCGCTGCTTTCTTGATAAAATTCCGGCAAAATCATTACTTTTGCCGGGCATTGATTTTTCAGGTAACGATCATGCACATGGAACATCTGCTTTGGACGCGTGCCATCGGGAAAATTGCAGGGGAAAACACTGTCCTTTTTCTCGCCCAATAATTTTACGGAGTTGTCATCCAGGCGAATCGGTTCGTAAAGCTGGTAAAAATTTTTTTCGTCAAAATAAATTAGATTCTCCGATAGCAGATGTGTATTTTCCCGCGTCAGCAAGCCGATGCACGTGGTGGTTTTCCCCACGCCGCCCACGCCGCCAAGCGCCACCCCGTTTCCATTCATGGACGCCCCGGAGGCATGAAGCAAGTAACGTTTTTGAAATTGTTCCTGGTACCAAATGCTGGGAAAGTAAAGAAAATATTTTAGCAGGCTGAAATATTTTTCGTAGCGATACTGGGGATTGCGCTGCAATTTTTTGGGCGGGATTTCAAAATAATGATCGTATTCCACGCACAGCCGGTTCTTTTTCAGCGACAAAAGCGTGACCGTGTTTTTGGTGCGAAGAATGTCCGTCCACAGCAATCTGTCGTCGATGCGATAGAGCCGTTTGCCGATTTTGCTTGCCCGGCGATTTTCCGCCAATGCCAGCAATGGATATTCAGCCGGGCCGTCTTCCGCTTCCCGCCAGTTGATTTGAATGGTTACGTCGGGTTCGTCGCATAACTTCGTTGTAACCAGCGGCCGGACATGCTCGCGAATATGTGATATGATCGGCGCATGGTTGCAGTTAACTGCCACGGTGACATCGTGCCAATTTATTTGAACGGTATGCTGTGTTTCAATCAATCAAAACCTCCTTGTGTCGTGGCAAATAGCATTGCGTAGCGGCGAATGGCATTCGCCAAGAATGTTACGCCAAAATGTTGAGTAAAAAAAGAACCGTCGTGGCAAATCATTCGTCCACGACAAATTTATAGCCATATCCCCGAACCGTTTGGATGAATTTAGGGGCGTCCGGCTCGTCTTCAATTTTTTTTCGCAGCCGTAAGATATGATTATCTACCGTTCGCGTTGTGACATAAGACGTATCATACGCATCGTATTCCCAAACGTTTTCCAGCAGTTTATCGCGGGTGATCAACTTGCCGCGAAATTCAATCAGGTATTCCAATAATCGAAACTCCCGGTGGGATAATTCAATTTGGCGATTGTTTTTGTGCACTTCATGGCGTTCAAAATCGATCAAAACATTCCCAAAGGAATATTCCTTGACTTTTTGCCCGGTTAAATCGCCGGTGGTTTGTTGATACTCCAGCCGTCGAAGCAGCGCCCGAACCCGTGCAACCACTTCACGGGGATTAAACGGCTTTGTGACATAATCATCCGCGCCTAATTCCAGCCCGAGGATTTTATCCATATCATCGTCGCGCGCGGTGAGCAGCATCAACGGCGTGGTAATTTTGCGGTCGCGTAGTTTTTTCAGCACCTCAAAACCACTCATGCCCGGCAGCATAATGTCCAGGATGATCATGTCCGGCGGTTCTCGTTCAATTTTGTCCAAGCCCTTTTCGCCGGTATTTGCGCTTTGCACTTGAAAATTTTCTTCTGAAAAGGTTTTTTCAAGTCCCAGGCGCACCGCATCGTTGTCTTCGATGATTAAAATTTTAGACATTGGGCATTCCTTAAGGTGAATTCAGTACCGAACACTTTAAAAAAAAAGAAATTTCTAAAAACTTGTCATGCCCGAATGCTTTTATCGGGCGTCCACGCACCTCAAGGTAGTAGATTCCCGCTAAAAACATGCGGGAATGACAGCTTTTTTTACAAAAGGCCGATGTTTACTCGTTGCGAAGCGGATGTTTACCCCTTTGGGGCTTCGTAACTTTTTTTTCAGAAGCGCTGCCTTTGTAACCGGCAAAAAATTTCAGCCTTGAGGCATTAGTTTTTCGCCATCGGCAGCTTTAGCGTAAATGTCGATCCCTTGCCGTATTCGCTTTCCACGGCAACGCTGCCGCCATGCGCTTCGGCAATGCGTTTTACCAGGGGTAAGCCAAGCCCCGTACCGGCAATGTTTTCCGATTTTTTTTCATTTATCCGAAAATAATCATCAAAGATGTGTTCCAGGTGTTTTTTTTCGATACCCAGCCCATGATCGACAACCGAAATATTCACAAATTGCCCGTTTTTTGCCGCTTCAACTGTAATTTTGTGTTTATTCGGCGAATATTTGATGGCGTTTGAGATCAAATTAATGAGCGCCTGGCTAACCGCATTTCGATCAATAAAAACCTCCGGCATTGGCGACTCCAGCTTTAGTTCAATGGGAACACCATGAATATCTGCCTGATATTGGAATGTATCCACCACT
>CAYVDX010000595.1:0-3365 GCA_964450485.1 uncultured Calditrichaceae bacterium | reverse complement strand
ACGCCGGTTTAAAAATAATGCCTTTGCTCTTCCGTCCGTTCATTTTTACAACAACCGGGTTTTTAAAGCGCAGGTGGCGAATATATTCTGTTGATGCATGCGCCGGTTGTTTTGCCAGCCATTTCCAATCAACAAAATCGGATTTTTGATGAGCGCTGATGGTAAAGTAGCCAATCATAAATGAAGTGAGGTTGTGAAAAAAATGCGACCCCTGGGAAGGCTCGACTTCAAAATCCTTAAAGCTCGATTCAACGATCACCCGCGCGCCTGAGATATGTTCCCATTTTACCGGGATGCCCAGCCAGGGATCCATCGACCCCCAGCGTCCCACGCCGATCAGCAAATAGGGGCGATCTTCCCTGAGCAGCCGCGTGTTAAATTTGTGAATTTCCGCGGCGACTTCCCGGGTTTTAGAGCGATTAAAATGATCGTAATCCACCATAACGACATCGAAAAGATCATTAATCACGCCATTTCCCAACACTTTGCCGCTCCGGCAAACCAGTTTGTCTTTTGGCGCCTTTTCTACTTCAAGCTGCTCTGCTTCCTTGCTCAAGACCAATGGTCGCATTTGCAAAACGCCGAATATCTGGGGTTCGCCTTTTGGCACGGACATGTTTACCGCGAATTCAACTTCAACCGGCGTGCCCATTCCGGTTCGTCCCAATTCCAGCAATTCGGTTAAGATTTCGGGTAATGGAAAAATATTGTTTTTGAGAATCGGGGCAAAAGTCACCACCCGCGCGCCTTGGCGAGAAAGCCCGTCATAAACCGCTTTATTTTGATGGGAATAGGTTGACCCGACGTAATACAACGCCCCGTCTTCTTCGGCAACTTTCAACGGATACAATTTTGTCAATTCAAAATAAGATTCGAGATTATCATCCAATTTGACACTCATATCCAATGCGTAAAACCGGAGTTGATTGTTTTTCAACATCCCATCGATTGTGGAAAATTGCGGAATGTGCTGCGGATATTTTGGGCAGAATTTCACGGTGTTTCCGCCTTCCACCACCATTTTACCCAGCCCCAATGCCACGGAAGCGATTCCATCCGATGCGTTTTGGGGCGAAACCGGGTAAAAATTATGAGACTTTGCGACGCCGGAAAAATCCGGGTAAAAACGTTGTTGGCGCGGTGCGCCGATCATTTTCTGAATAATCACGGCCATTTTTTCTTCTTCCAGCCGGTAAGTGGCAATCCGGGTGTATTCCTTGGCGTTTTTATAGTATGTCGAAGCATAGACGCACTTAATGGCATTCACTAATTCCTGCAAACGCACTTCTGAATCATAATGATTATTGGGCAACATGTAAGTGCTGTAAACGCCGGCAAATGGATGGTATTGCGAATCTTCCAACAGGCTGGAAGAACGGACGGCCAGCGGCTCGCGGACCAGGGTTAAAAATTGGGATAGCTGATACAGCGCTTCCGAGGAAAATCGTTCCGCGGCCACAAACCGGCGGGTAATTTCCATGTCGTCCTGCTCGGAAAGCGCGAAGTGTTTCAGCTTGTTTTTTTCGATAAAATTATCAAAAATATCCGTGCCCAGCACCACTGTCGGCGGCACCTGGATGTTGACATTTTTAAATTTTCCCTGCAGGTTGATCTGGTTGATCAAACGGTTGACAAAACTTAAACCGCGTGCCTTTCCCCCCAATGATCCGCCGCCAATGCGCGCAAAGCTATCATTGGGATCAAACGACTCTTTTTTAAAGTCCAGGATAATGCCGCGCTGCCGGCTTTTGCGATATCGCCGTAAAAAATAGATCATTTCCTTGCGAAAAACATCCACGGATTCAAACTCGGAAAGCTTGCGGGGACGAAGCTTGTGCGCCAGCCAAAATTCCGTGCGGGCTTTTAACCATTTTGAAAAATGATTATAGTCCGCATGATAGCGGATGCTTTCTTCCGGCACGCGATTGAATTGCTTTTCAAAGCTTACCAGGTCTTTTGCCCGGCCCACTTCCGCGCCGTCCGGCAGCCGGAAAATGAAGTCGCCAAATCCAAAATGCTCACTCATAAAAGCGCGTAAATCGTTCAACAGCGTGGGGGAATCCTTGAGCAAAAAAGAGGCGCCGACATTATAGGCTTCCTGTTCAAATTCCTGGGAAGTGGATTGCAGCATGATTGGAATATCATTTTGTTGCGCTTTTACTTCTCGCGCAAATTCAATACCGGCTTCGGGATCTTGTTCGCCGTTGCGCATAAAATCGATGTCTGAGATGATGCCGAGAATGTGATCGCGGTATTTTTCGTAATTATACCAGGCGTCTTCATAATTGGTGCACAGCAAAATTTTGGGACGGGCGCGCATGCGCAAATAGCGATCGGACAAATTGATCCCCTCGGAGATGAGCCGTTGGGATTGCTCAAAAATTTCCATGTAAATAATGGGCAAAAACGAAGAATAGTATCGAACGCTATCTTCAATCAAAATAATCGTTTGAACGCCGACGCTCTTTGTGTCGCGCTCAACATTGAGGCTGTCTTCGAGGTGTTTGATGATGGCAATGAGAATGCGAAAATCGCCCTGCCAAACAAATACGCGATCAAACAGCGCCGCATTGTAATAGCTGAGCATATCGGAGGTTTCGCGGTTGTCATAAGTAAGCAGAACAATGGGGATATCGAGATCGGAGTTTTTCACCTGCCGGGCAAATGCGGAAACCCGCATGTCAACAATATGGGGCGTGGTGATGATTAAATCATAGCGCTTTTCCTCTTTTGCTAATTGCAACGCCTCCCATCCGCTGGATACCCGGGTCAATTCCGGCGCTTCACTAAGGTTCAACCCACGGTATTCATCGCGGATTAATTCATACAGCCGCCCGTCCTCTTCAAACAAATACAGATCGTACAAACTGGACACCAGGATGACGTTACGAATCCGGTAACGCATCAAATCCTGGAAGTCCTTGAACACATTCCCGTATTCCAACTCCATGCGAATTTCACTGGTGGTTAGATTCTCTTTCATGGAAATAGCTTTCTGCTTCGTAAGGCGTTCGCCTGGTGGACAGATGACTAACGTTGCCGGATTTCCCGGATGATATCGACGATTTCTTCGGCAGTGATATTAATGTCAAGACCGGAAATATCCAATGACGATTTACCAGGGTTTAACGGACGGACGAGAAAAAAAGTACCATCTTTGCGTTTGATAATGATTTCGCCGTCTTGTTTTGCTTTTTCTAACCTGATTAATTCATAAGTATTTGTGTAGCATCAATATTTTGGAAAACACAATGCCGGGTGTATTACCATTTGATTGATCCGGTTGTTTGTTTTTGGCGGAATTTCTGTCTGAGACGCCCGTTTTTTGGGCGTCGAGTTTAATTCCGCCTTGATTTTTTGGTTCT
>CAYVDX010000594.1:0-3369 GCA_964450485.1 uncultured Calditrichaceae bacterium | reverse complement strand
AGGCAGTCAAATCGATGGGGGCGGACACGCGAACAACGCTGATTATGTTATCCGGGAACTCCTGGCGTTTGATGAAGCCGTAAAAGCCGGTTTGGATTTTGCCATGCAAGACCAGCACACGTTGGTGATTGTTACCGCGGACCACGAGACCGGTGGGTTGGCGATTAATGGCGGAAGCGTTGACGGAAAATCCCTGGAAATTGCTTGGACAACCATGCATCATACCGGTACGCCGGTGCCGGTTTTTGCCTTTGGACCTCACAGCCTTCATTTTACCGGTGTGCACAACAACACGGATATTCCGAAAATATTCGCGGAATTATGGAACATCCATGAATTTCCAAAACAAATCATAAAAGACCCGCAACTTTCAAGAGAAAATGACCGATGACTTCAAAAAATATTATTTCCG
Organism: uncultured Calditrichaceae bacterium; assembly: GCA_964450485.1. GTDB lineage: Bacteria > Calditrichota > Calditrichia > RBG-13-44-9 > J075 > JACKAQ01. The sequence goes on along the minus strand of CAYVDX010000594.1, from coordinate 2,957 downwards.
TTTTGTTGATCAGCTTTAGCTTATTGATCGGATGTCATTCAACCCGAACGCAAGTCGAAACACCTGCGCCAATTTACCCGGTTGAGTTGAAATGGGTGCGCCAATCGGTTGAATACCAAGCCATTTGCACCGAGGTTTATCGCGCGGCCTGGCAATCGGTGAAAAAACAAACCGCTAACTTAAATGAAGACTGGGTCGTTGTTTTAGATGTCGATGAAACCGCGTTGGATAACTCGCGTTACCAGGAAATTCTTTATGAAAAAAACGAGCATTTCCCGTTTTACTGGGATGGATGGGTTTTAGAGGAAAATTGTCCGCCGGTTCCGGGGGTCAAGGCATTTATCGATAGCGTGCGTTCATTGGGCGAGCACGCACATGTTGCTTATATCACCAATCGCAAAGTGAAAAATGAAGCTGCGACACGCAATAATTTGCGGAAAGCAGGTCTGTGGCGGGATGGCGACATATTGCTTTGTCAAAACAATACAACTGAAAGAAGAGATACAAAATCGATCCGGCGGAAAGAGTTACAAACCGGCGCCGGGCGTTGTGACGGTCTGGGAGAAAAGCGCATTATTGCATTAGTTGGCGATCAGCTTGGCGACATGACGGCTTATCCGCCCAATATTTCCCCGGAAAAATATCGAGAATATTTTCAAAAATTACCGGAATGGGGCGTAAAATATTTCATGCTGCCAAACCCGATGTACGGCTCCTGGATGCGACGCTATCCACAACATTAACCTTCGCACAATAACCGATCTTACAGATAATTAAAATTTCCTTGAAAAATTTTCCTTAAACGCTTAATTTATCACGATTGCCGGATGTATCCGGTCATTTTGATTAGATGTCCGGCAGTAAATATAAAGTTTAATAAAACTGTAAGGAGATTTTTCCAAGGTTGCAATACTTTTAGTTTAGTATTGCTTTCATACGTATGCGGAAAATATTTGTAGTAAAGGTATTGGAAGTATGTAAAAAGTTTAACTAACCATAATTTATGGAGGAGTAATGAGGTATTTATTTACAACTATTCTATTAGTTTTGATGAGTGTCTCTTTAGCATTTGCCGGCGCAATCAAGGGCATCATTAAAGATGCTGAATCTAATGAAGTTCTGATTGGAGCGAATGTCTTATTGGTTGGAACAACCATGGGTGCAACTACAGATGAAGATGGCTTTTTTATCATTCGCAATGTCACGGACGGCGAATACAAACTGGAAGTCAGCTATTTGGGTTATCAGCAGTATGAACAAGATGTTACCGTTTCAGGAGATGATGTAAACCTCGATATGTCATTAACGCCGGTTTCCCTGGTCAGCCAGGCAATCGACATTGTGGCAAGCCGCGCAAAAATCCGTGAAACACCGGTTGCATTTACCAATGTGGACAAAGAGGAGATCACCGAAAAACTTGGTTCGCGCGATATTCCGCTGGTTTTGAATACAACGCCGGGTATTTATGCGACCGCCCAAGGCGGCGGTTCCGGGGATGCGCGTATCAACATTCGCGGTTTTAATCAGCGTAATGTTGCCGTGATGATCAACGGCGTGCCGGTGAATGACATGGAAAATGGATGGGTGTACTGGTCAAACTGGGATGGCTTGGGTGATGTTACCTCATCGATTCAGGTACAACGCGGCTTGGGCGCTTCCAATCTGGCCATTGCCTCAGTCGGCGGCACAATGAATATTCTAACCGATCCCGCTAGCGCCAAGTCCGGCATCTCCTACAAGCAGGAAGTCGGATCAGCCACCTTTTTGAAGGAAACATTGAGCGCACATACAGGACTGATGGACAATGGTTTAGCTGTCAGCGTCGCAGCGGTTCGCAAGACCGGCAGAGGCATTGTTGATCAAACCTGGACGGACGCCTGGGCATACTTTGGCGCGCTTAGCTATGCAATCAATAACAAGCATACCCTGGAGCTATACGCCATTGGCGCCCCCCAACTTCACGGCCACCGTTTGTATGAACAGTCGATAAATTCTTTCGACAAAGACTTTGCCCGCAAAGTGTATGAAAAAGACGACAACCTTTCTACGAGTCAGATTGACAGCCTCCTCAATAACGGCGGTTTCCATGGTCGCCGGTATAATCCCAACTGGGGGCCCATCTCCAATTTTGACGCGAAAGATCTTCAGGAATATTATAACGGAAGCCTGCATGATTTTTCAGATCGCTCAGTATATCTTGACGGCCAAAAGGTCGATGGTTTCAGCGCCTTAATGGAGCGCGAAAATTTCTATCACAAACCGCAGGTGAACCTGAACTGGTATTGGAATCTTTCGCCGAATGCGATCCTTACGAATGTCGCTTATGTTTCCATTGGTCGTGGCGGCGGCACGGGTCTCAAAGGCTGGCCGGGAACGCTCTCAGATGGCCAATTTGCCGGGCAATTAAACTTCCAGGGTGCGTATGAAGCCAACAAGACCCGAATTAATTCTGATTATAGCGACACAGAGCACCAGTCCAAGGTGGTTGTGCGCAACTCAGTCAACAGACACAACTGGTACGGTTTGCTTAGCACCTTGGATTATCGGTTGAGCCAAACCATGAAATTAACTGCCGGTATTGATTTGCGTTCATACAAAGGCGAACACTATCGTACCGTGCGTAACTTGTTAGGCGGCGATTATTATCTGGATTTTGATAATGACAACCAGGCAACACCTGTCAAGCGCCTTGGCGATAAAATCGACTATCACAATGATGGATTCACCCGCTGGGCAGGCGGATTTGCTCAAATCGAAGGTCGTAGCAACAACTTAACTTACGTACTGACTGGCTCGGTTTCTCAAACCGGATACAAACGCAAAGATTATTTTGTCGATCCGGAAGCTCATAACCAACCGGGTTCAAAAATTCTGCCAACAGAAAGTGATTGGCAAAACTTTAACGGCGGAACCTTAAAATTGGGTACGAATTATAATGTTTCACCAAAGGTAAATAT
>CAYVDX010000593.1:0-3369 GCA_964450485.1 uncultured Calditrichaceae bacterium | reverse complement strand
CGCGGCGATTTTTGTAAAAGGGAATAACTCGCGGGCTTTTTGTTCAATATTAAAAAGCGCTGCGTCCGTTCTATCGGGGTCGTGATGAGTTAGCAGCAGTTTTTTTACCCCGGCTTTGTTGGCAATTTCACACGCCATTTCATAAGTGCTGTGACCAAAACCCTGGAAATCGGGATATTCTTCAGGCGTGTAATGAGCGTCGTGCACTAATAAATCGGCGTCCTTCGCAAAGTGAATCAGCCGTTGATCTCCACCGATAAAGCCTTCCGTATCTGTCGCTAATACAAGGCTTACCCCTGAATCTGTTTCCAGTTTGTAAAAAAAACCGCCCCCCTTGGGATGGGTTAAATTTCTCAGACAGGAAATTTTTATTTTCCAGTTCGAATCAAGCGATTCGAGAGACGAATTAATTTTATAACCGTCACTGTTAAAATATATGGTATTCAATTCTTTGATTTCATTAAATACAAACCGGCATGGCAGTTCGTGATAACAGACCGGAAAATACGGCGGATTAATCATTTGCCGCACGACGTCCGGCAATGAATGATCAAGTATTTTCGGCGAAAAACAATGAATTTCGCTTTGGGGAGAATAAAGCATCGGGAAATAGGGAAACCCGTTGAGGTGATCAATATGTAAGTGGGTAAAAAAGAGGTGTGTCTTCCAATTCGCGGCGCTATTTTGCTGCGCGGAATAGCGCTGCATGATTTCCTTGCCGCAGTTAATAACGCCTGACCCGGCGTCAAAAATCAGGTTGAGATCACCGGTTTCCGCATAAAAACAGGTCGTATTAACGCCTATTTTTGTGTTACTCATTTTTGTTGGAGAATAACTCCCCCGCACACCATAAATCTTTAATTGCAACCCACGCTCAGACATTCAGACTCCCTTCGATCGTCCGCCAAACGGCCATCCTGTAAACTTAGCATCCTACTGTCGTGACTCCAACCGGCTTATTCGATCCCGCAGTTCAGCGGCTCTTTCATATTCTTCTCTTTCCACGGCCTCTTGAAGCTCCTTGCGTAATCGATCTAAACGGCTTACTTCCGTGTCAATTTGCTGCTCACCAATGTTTTGAAATTCGTCATCATTGTTAAAAGCACCTTTGCGCATTACTTCCTCTTTTATGAAAATTTGCACGTTTCGCCTGACAGCCAATGCAATGGCGTCACTTGGGCGAGCGTCGATTTCCTGTATCTGAGATTTATTACGAATCTGAATAATTGCATAATACGTATTGTTTTTTAAATCCGTAATGATAACCCGTTCAATTTTCGCCTTTAATGTATCAAGCGTATTTAAAAACAAATCATGTGTAATCGGCCGCGGCGGGGCAACATTTTCCAACCCAAGCGCGATTGATGAAGCTTCGTGCTCACCAATGATGATGGGTAACGTTCGATCACCATCAATTTCTTTTAAAATAACACCACTCGCTTGTGCTTGTGTCAAAAACAGACCATTAATTTTTGCTTCAATCATTCTTACCAACCTCAAAATTAAATGTATTTTAAAAACTTTTTAACTAATATCTATCTTCGTTTGTTGCGCTGGAATGCTTAGAATGCCGCCAATTTTATTATCACAGTTATTTAAGTGACGTTACGCGGTTACAAATATTTCGCCCCGCTGGGGCTATAATTTATACTGAAATCACTTGCTATAAATATTTCGCCCCGCTGGGGCTTATTTATCAAGAATCGCAATGAAGTATTGCGTTTTAAATCTCGGTGTGCCGGGATGAATATTTATAGAATGTTGAAATATAAAAACAAAGCGCCGTCAGGAGCGGAATATGAGATATCGCATAACATCAGCTATTTAAGTAATACTTGACACGCCATAGTGAAATAAGCAGTAAAAAATAACAAATCAATGAGATGAATCAAGTATTTGATAAATGCGTAAATTTTTTTTTGATTAATGAATGAGCGTTAAAGGGACTCCTTTTTTCACCGCATATCCGACAGGCGATAATTTAAATGAAAAGTAACATTTTTACAAGTGATTAAGCGAAACAACAATTTTTATTTTTGCAACACTTTTTCATATAGCCGGATGTATTGGGGGATGATCGTATCGGAGTGGAAATTTTGGACAGCATGTTGCTGTGCCTGAGCGGATAATTTGTTCTTAAGCTCCAGATTTTTAAGAATTTGAATCACATATTTACTCATGCTGTTGATATCGCCAACCGAAGCGACAAAACCGGTTTTACCATGCAAATTCAATTCAGGCAGCCCGCCCACATTGCTGGTAATGCAGGGCAACCCACAAGACATCGCCTCCAAGGCGGCTAAGCCAAAACTTTCGCTGCCGCTGGGCAAAAGAAAAATATCCCCGACGGATAGCAAACAATATACATCCTCCTGTTTGCCGAGAAAAAAGACGTGTTCATCAATTCCCAATGCCCTCGCTTTGGCTTCGGCACAGGCGCGGTCCGGTCCGTCGCCAATCAAAACAAGCCGGACGGGCATTTCTTCCAGTACTTTTTGGGTAATTTCAAGGGTATCCGGCACATGCTTCACCGGCCGAAAGTTCGACAGATGAATCAATATCGGCTCGCCATTTGGCGCAAACCGCTTTCGCAAGGCGGAGCATTCCTCCCGCTTGCTCGGCAGCCGGTCGATAAAATTATAGATAACTTGAATGGGCACTGTCGGCTCAAAAGTGTTAATTGTCGCGGTTTTTAAAAACTTTGACACGGCTGTCACCGCATCGCTCTGGTTAATCCCGTATTGCGTAATGCGCTTAAATGAAGGGTCTGCGCCGACCAGCGTGATATCCGTTCCGTGCAGGGTGGTCACAATTTTCAGATCGTGAAGATCGAGGATCATTTCTTTGGCAAGATGCGCCGAAATCGCATGTGGAATCGCGTAATGCACGTGAATGATGTCCAGCTTTTCGTGGATGGCAACATCGGCAATTTGGGTGGCAAGCGCCAAAGCATAGGGCGGATATTCAAATAACGGGTATTCTGGCACTTTTACTTCGTGATAGGCAATATTGTTAAAATAAGCGGTTAGCCGATACGGCATTGCATAGGAAATAAAATGGACTTCATGCCCATGACGCGCCAGGTTTTTGCCAAGTTCCGTTGCAACAATGCCGCTGCCGCCGTAGGTGGGGTAGCACGAAATTCCGATTTTCATTGAACGCCTATAGCCTCGGTATAAGTAAAAACGCGATTTCTGCCTGCTTTTTTCGCTTCATATAATGCTTTGTCAGCATTTTCGATCAAATCCGTTTCACCCACGGCGTCGTCGGGAAAGGTTGCGATACCGATGCTGACGGTGAGTTGACCGCCGGGCTGTATTTCTTCTTTAAAAAAATCAGCCGCTTCAACTTTGGCGCGAATCCGTTCAG
>CAYVDX010000592.1:0-3373 GCA_964450485.1 uncultured Calditrichaceae bacterium | reverse complement strand
TTGATTGCCATCATTTTCAAACCAACCGACCGAATTATCATGAAAAATAGCTGCCAAAACATCGAGATCACCATCAGTATCCATATCGACCACATAAATCGACTGGCAACCAGATGGGCTTTCAAAGATACTATGGGTTGTAAAATTCTGGTTGCCATCATTCTCAAACCATTTAAATTTTTCCCCTGCTGGAGCAGCTGCAACATCCATGTCTCCATCCATATCAAGGTCTATTGCAACAACAACCCGAGCAAAACTTACTGAGTTCGAGATAATATGCGTCGTGAAATTTTCATCACCATCATTTTCGTACCAGGCGACGGTGTGGCTCAACTGAGAAGCGGATAGGATATCCGCATCACCGTCTCCATCCAAATCTTCAGCAATTACATGCGATCTCTGTCCTGGATTATTAATAACGTGGCTTGTGAAAGTTTGATTGCCGTCATTTTCATGCCATTTGACCGCCGGGCTATCCCAAGAACCGGAAAGAACATCCATATCATTATCTCCGTCAACATCGTATGCAAAAACTGAAAATTTACCCCAAGGTGAGCGCGCTGGCAGCGGTATTTATATATTCAGGCTAACAGCGGGCCAAGTGGAAGAGAGCCGAAAGATGGTAATGTTGCGTTAAAATTTCCTGATTGTAACGGATTGCTGTGCGAATGCCCAATGCAATAAAAAAGCGGCGCTTTTTGAAAATCAATGTTGCGAAGCAGCGTTCCGGGATCGTAACGAGTATTGTTTTTTTTTAGAGATCAGGGGCTATATCGGTAAATCTCTTCGCCGAATCCGATTCTTTTCAATGACAACGAGCGAATGAACTATTTTTTGTTCCGGTAAGGCGTGAAGAGCTTTGGAAAGCAATGAAATTATTTCTTTATCAGAAAAATTGCCGCCACGAAAGAGGATCAATGCCGGATTAATCGATCCGCTCATTGCTAAAATCCGTGGGAAATCTAAATCAGCTGTTACGATGATTCTTTTCGCTTGTCCGGCAAAATCGAATATCTCTTTATCAGAAGCGGTTTGCAGTTTGACATCTATCACATGAATTGCGTCATGCTCCTGGGATGTTAACCATAGCGCAACCCCAGGTGATAGATGATTCCGTTGATTTACTACTCTTTGGTAGAATAACAATTCGTTTTGTTGAATATTGATCGATTAACACAGCATTATTCTGCAAAAACATCAGCCAATTTTAACTAAATCAACAGAGTCATAGATTCATATCAACTATAAACTTCATGAAGCAAGTTCGATAGTTTCATCCTCAATCATGTAAGCGGCGTATCGTAAGGCTTCATCAATATCTTCCGGTTCTAGATATGGGTAAGCTGCCAATACAGATTGTTTTGTTTCGCCACTGGCTAAAAGCCCTAACGGCGAGATACTGTAAAGCGCATACCCCGGATACAGGGCTTACCGGTGCAGATATTGGGATCAATGGTGATTCGATTAAATGTCATTTTTGATACTCCCCGAAGCTTATCATTTATCAATATAATATATTCATGCTTAAGAATCATCATGTTTTTAATTGTAACCAGACCAATCAACAAAAAGCCGGGCATGTCACCCGGCTTTATAGGGAAGCTAAGGTTTGCCCGCCTTAACCAGTAAATTTTTAAGCATGTATCATCGCGGCCAGCGGCTTTTGAATAGCGCGCGCTTTTCCGGGTTGTTTTTGAATACCAGCCGCCCAATTTCATTCACCCGGTTGGTGGTTTCATACAACTGCGCTAAATGCTGATAGCGCTTCCGGTTGACGGGGCTGTTTTCAGCTTTTTTGAATTCCTGTTTGTCATCTGCGGCACGCAATTTTACCAACAACTCACGGCCCTTTGCCAGCATTCACAGAGTTTGCCCGGCTGCGGCCAGCGCATCTTTGTGATGCTCTCGCAGCGTAATCAATACTACCATCACCGCAGCCATGCGGGTTTCGCTTTTTCTGGATGCCTGAAACGCTCCGGAAGGAAATGAAACCGCCTGCGGGAATTGTTTGCCAAAGACAAACTTCAGACGCGTATGCAGACCCTGACCCCATTCATAAATCCTCAATAGCAGCGTTTTTATCGCCGGTCAATGCCTTCAGACTCAGGCGGTGAACCGCGTCTGTGGGCGATGCCGCAACGGCTTGAATGCTGTTATCAAAGCCATCCAGCATTTCCGCGGTGACCCCATAACAGAACAATGCCGCAACGTGTTTACGGGCATTGGCCCCGGTGACCCTGGCATTGGAGAGAATTGTTTCATCCGGGAACTTCAGTTGAACCATATTTTTTTTCCTTTCCTGGAGTTAGTATTACGATTGCCTCACAAGGAAAACTCCCTTTAATAATGACTTTTATTATCATACCATGATATTTTGTATTTTTACAAAAAAGAAAATGCGATTTTAGTTCAGCGCAAAAAAATATTTTGCAAAAATGAAGGTGTTTGGCAATATACCGAAGCTGCCCGGTTTTTCATTAAAAGTCTTGTTTTTGAGCCGTATCATTTGCTTTTTGTCTGCAGAGCAGATAGATTCCCTACCCATCATTTTTCAAAAAGGAGAACAATTCATGAAACGAGTCACCGGCATCGGCGGAATATTCTTCAAATCGAAGCATCCCGAATTACTTCGCGAATGGTATCGCCAGCATCTTGGCATTGAAATTGAATCGTGGGGTGGCGTTGTATTCAACTGGCGCTCTGAAGATAATCCTACTGGAAATGGATCAACGGTGTGGAATATATTTAAATCTGATACCAAGTATTTCGATCCCAGTAAGTCAACGTTCATGATCAATTATCGCGTTGAGAATTTGAAAGAATTGTTACGTGCCCTTCGATCGGAGGGTTGCCAGGTTGATCCGAAGGTCGAAGAATCGGAATTTGGTAAGTTTGGCTGGGTAATGGATCCGGACGGGAATAGAATAGAACTCTGGGAACCGCCTGAAGGTCAATAAATTGATTTCTTGAGCACCGATTTAGCATTTTCGCCAGCGGATGCGAACCGGTGCGGTACAAATTGAGTATCCCAACTTCCGAAGAGAGGAAGGCTTTAAATTTAAACAAAACCGGGAGTGCTGACATGAAACACGATTTAGAAGCAAACAAACGGAATGCCATCGCATTCTATCGCATGGCATATCTCGGCAACCCTGCTGAGGCTGTCCAAAAATACGTTGGCGATATGTATATTCAGCACAATCCACTGGTGGGTGATGGAAAGCTGCCTTTCATCGAATACTTTACGGAAATGGCAGCGCAGTATCCCAACAAGACGATTGAATTTGTACGGGCCGTGGCGGAGGGAGATCTCGTTGCGCTGCACACACATCAGGTTTGGCCGGGGAATGAAGCGTATGTAACCATGGACTTT
>CAYVDX010000591.1:0-3378 GCA_964450485.1 uncultured Calditrichaceae bacterium | reverse complement strand
GCCTTTCCAATTGCGGCAAATTTGCCCGCTTTGACGGCGAGATCAACCGTTTTTACGCCGTCCGGGAATGCCACTTCACCGTTTTGGATAATTACATCGAATTTTTTCATCATATTTTTCGCGACACGAGAAGACTAAACAGAACACGGTTAAGTTTCTTTTGGTAGATTTTCGGCAATTTAAGCAAAATTTTCCGCTTTTCAAAATTGCGTTATTATCGCTTTCAACCGGCAGCAATCAAACCGGTTTCAATCCGGAAGGCGTTAATATCCATGGGGTGATGGCGGGACGTATTACGGAGTGAGAAAGTTGTAAAAAATGAGGGCGCGCCAGTGTTTGCCGGGTTAATGACGTCGTCGCTTTGCCCAAAGGGCGTCAACGCATCTCCAAAAAGCCTCAAACTTTTTCCCGTCTCCCCCGGTATAATCAACCATGAGAATATACCTCAAGAAAACCAACAGCGGCCAATACCGCTTAACCGCGGCGTTGCCACAATCCCCGGGAAAAATATCCAATCCGGAAGCGCTCTTGAAAGCATTATCAAAAGCAACTGAAATATCCGTCATTTACTCACCGGAACTGAGCGAGCAAAAGGCGCGGGAAATCTTCCGGCAATGGCTGTCGGCGCAAACCCGCAAACACCGCCGCTGGATGCTCACTGACAGCGTTTTATTGCCCTTCAGCATTCCCCTGACTCTGGTTCCCGGTCCAAACCTGGTGCTCTTTTACCTTGCCTGGCGCGCCTGGTCCCATTATCAATCCCAAAAAGGCGGGCGACATGCCCTTTACCGCCTGCCGCAGCGGTTTGAACCCGCCGGGGCGTGATAGACCTGAATATACGGATTTAATTCCGTCCCATCATAGTCCGTCCTCCCCCAACCAGTAGGCGGGGGAGAGTACGGAAACCGGGGACGCGCATTAGGTCTCAAGAGGTATTTCATTAAATGAACATTTAAGCTCAACAAGGGAAATACGTTTGAAACGCTTTATAACTGTTACAAATTCAACGTTAATTGAGAACGGACTTTAAAAGTATTGTCCACACCATCCGCGCTGGGAATTCCGATTTCGCCATTTACCTGGATTCGCGTATGTTTTCCAAAGTAAATTTCCGGGCCAAAGCGGAAGAAGGATTCCTCATCGCTGTCCACATCGCTGTTGGGGTCGATGCGTGTAAAACCGGCGGCAAGGGAAATGGCGTCAACGCCGCCCAGGCTTTCACTGGCTTTTTCCAGCTTTTTGTGCCAGCGCCCGGTTACATCGAATACTAAAAAATTTACATCGTCCGCGGTTTGAAGGAAATCCTTGCTGAATTTTCCAAATGCAACGCCGCCTTCGATGTCCAGGCCGGCGTCTTTTAAATAAAGTCCAAAATCCGGTGCAATTGTCGATACAGCGCCCGTGTTATCCGCTGTTCCCACTTTGCTCCCCAGGCTGTTAGATACGGCGGAAACACCGATTTTTACCGATTTCCCGACCTTTCCATCGAGCCGTGCAACAATCATTTTGCCATTGTTGACTTCATCATTTTTTGTCCGCCTGTCTTCGCGATTGCCTGCGCCGGAACCGTTGGAATAATTAACCGCAAAATCAACATTATCCCCGATTTCACCGCCAACCTCCACGCCAATCTGACGTCCGGAAAGCATTGCTTCTTCCAAAAAACCGGCCGCTTCGCTGCGTTCCACCAGGAGTAATTTTCCGGATGAACGCTTGAACTCTTCCCGCCATACCGGCACTTTGAACTGTCCGAAACGGAAGTAGCCGTCGCCGAAAAGCTTAATTTTTCCTTCGGCGTCCTTCAGTGTGGGGCTGTTATCGCGCACTTCAAACTGAATTTTACCGGAAACCCAATGGTTCAATTTTGCCTTGGTCTGCAGCCGCACCCGGCGCATCCGAAACCCATTATTGGTTTTTGAAGCGTCTGAATCGAGGTCAGAATCATAAAGATGTTGAATTTGCACCCGTCCGCTCATGCTCCAGCTTTTGGAATTTTTGGCGGTTATATTTTCATCCGCCATTACATCGCAAAAAATACTAAAAAACAGATAACCAATAATTGTAATCTTTGTCCAACTAAACTGCATACATTCCTCCATAAAGAATTTAAATGTGGTCCGAAATACGGGTAACTCAATTTAACGTTCACAAACACTGCCAGTATAGTCCCGGGATGTTACAGATATGTTACAACAATGTGTGTTTGTCGTTAAATGGCAATTTGTTGAAGGCGTGACAGGAGGGAATTAGGGAATGTTGACAACTTTTCCTTGTCTCGGACGCCATAAGCCCTCGTCTGATTTTTTCCAAACAAGGGCTTAACACCGGACACACTGTTCTCGCTTTTTGAATTTATAAAAGCGGCTAAAAAATCGCCTTTAAAATAAAGTAGAATAAAATTGCGCCCATCGCGCCCGCCGGAATTGTCACAACCCATGAAATAACGATATTCGTCACGACACGTAAATTCAAGGCGCTGATACCACGCGCCAGACCAACGCCCAATACGCCGCCGACCAGGGTATGCGTGGTGCTGATCGGAAGTCCAAGTTTAGATGCCAGGACAATTGTGGTTGCCGCGGCAAATTCAGCGGCAAACCCCCGGGTCGGCGTCAATTCCGTGATTTTTGTTCCGATGGTCATCATTACCCGCCAGCCCCAGGTCGCCAAACCGATCACGATGCCTATTCCGCCCAGCCCCAGCACCCACAGGGGCACCGCGGATTGAGCGGCAACGACACCTGTTCTCAAAATAGATATTGCGGCGGCCAAGGGCCCCACGGCATTCGCAACATCATTCGCGCCATGCGCAAACGCTACAAATGCGGCGCTGAGTATTTGTAAATAAACAAAAATACGCTGAACCGTCCGATATTCAGTGCTTCCCTGCTCAACAACCGTTCCCTGGCTGACTTCTTTTTCGATGACTTTCAAATCATTGGTTATCATATTGACCTGATCTTTAATTCCCCCGGTCGCTTCAGCGGCGGCGACGTCCAAATGCTTCACTGCCTTGGAAATTCTTTTGCCGACAATCTCAGGCTGCCTTAATGTTATTCGATCTTCCATTTTAACTTCCGGAATGCGGTTGACTAAAAAATGACTGATGATTGCAGCCACCAAGCCAACGACGCACGCAATCAAAACCGCATCGCCTAATTCGAGGTTTAACTTCAGGTTTTTCAAACCTTTAAAAACCATCGTTAATGTAAGAATTCCGAGAACAAAAAACACCAGGAAGGGCGTGATGCGCTTGGCGGCTTTTACCGGGTCATCACTTTGATAAATATTCCTACGCAGGAAAGTAAAGATCAGAAAAGCAATCGTTCCGCAAAGCAATGGCGACACCACCCAGCTTGCGACAATTGAACCGACCTT
>CAYVDX010000590.1:0-3380 GCA_964450485.1 uncultured Calditrichaceae bacterium | reverse complement strand
CATTACCCCGATCAAAGGCTTCAAGGTGGTAAAGGGGTAAGCCGCCACTTTTGGTGTTGCGTTGGACAGAGCCCTAACCAATGTCGATTTTCCGGCATTGGGAAAACCTACCATCCCGACATCGGCAATCTGCCGCAGTTCCAACGGCTCTCCCGACAAACCCGCGCAATTCAATGATTGGGTGACGGATTCGCTGCACTATGTGAAAGTTGTCGCGGCAAAAGGGCATCGCGCCTCGGCCCGCTGGGATGATCGCAAATATCGCATCATTGAGCACACTAAAATCAATTCCGAATGTATTGATGTGGAAATTGATTACATGGTCATTGACGGCATCCAAATGCTGCTGACCGGCACCGGCAGAAATAATGATGTGATCGACCCGTCGCCGTGCGCGGGAAAGCTGACTGTCAAAAATTGTTTTATCTGGCTGGATATCGACACGACTTCCGGCACCGGACTCGATCCTGCCTGTGATGTGGAAATTTACAATAACATTTTTAAAAGCCTGGGCGGCGGACAAACCGCGATTTCGCTGAAAATCCGCGATTACAGCAATGCGCCGTTTGCCAATGTTTATAACAATACGTTTATCGGCTGGAATCGGGCAATCCGGGCGGAATATCCGTGTCGCGCGGTCAACAATTTGGTTGTGGGCGTCCGAACAAGCGAAGTATTTATCACGAAAGACGATGGAAAATTTACCCCGGATTCCGATTACAACAGCAGCAATATTCCCGGCAAAGCGTTGGTTAACCCGCCGCGGAACGCCGCGTTATTTCCCTGGAATAACAGCGATTTATCCATCGATAAAATTTTTATGAATCCCGCAAAAAATGATTTTCGTTTGCGCCGCAATTCTCCCTTCGGCAATATCGGCATTGGGCCGGCGTTGAATCATCGCGTGCCCCAAAATGGAATTTCAGGAAAAAAGCGAGGAATGAAAAAAACGGACCTCGGCGCGGATGTCCGCTAATGGCAATTACCGAACAAAATCACACGATGATTGCGTTCGAGGCAGATTTCTGTGAACCGTTCCAGTTTTGTGAACGGATGTAATGTTCAGACCAGAATTAATTTTGCCAGTTTGATGGACGCCGGAGCGACGGGTCTTTGTAAATATCGTACACTTCCATCAGCTTTATTCGTGTGGATTGCAAGCGGTGCTCCATAATCATGGCAATTCGTTTCATGATTTTAAAACCGATTTCCCGGTCTTCTTCGATCATGTTTCTTAAAAATTCCCCATCGATCATTAATGCGCGAATTTCCTCCTGGGCATGCGCATCAAAATGCCAGCGGTGCGGCGGATATAGCCAGGACCAACCTAAAACATCGCCGGCGTCAATCCGTTCTATCGTGACCGCGCCTCGTTTTGGGACTTGAACTTCCAAGGAAACCAATCCTGTCAGGATCAAGTAAAATTGATCGGCGTCTTCACCCTCTCGAAAGATGTACTGCCCCGGGTTGAAATCCACCAAAGTCGCCCCCTCGCCGATACGTTGTAGCTGAACATCCGAAAATTCTTTAAAAAAAGGATGATTTTGCAATAATTTAAATACTGCATTCATGGCGTTCCCCTTTTTTCACGTTTATTGGACATTGTGTTCGAGAAAGTAATGCATTTTATAAATATCCCAAAATTGGATGCGCGTTGCCTGCAAACGCTTGGATACGACTTGCAATACCCGGCGGGCAAGGACATAGCCCATTTCGTGATCAATTTCAAACAATTTGCGCAGTTGAACGGCATCAAGTTCAATGGCTGTGGTCGGTTCGGTAACGTGAGCATCGAATTGCCAAACAAAAGGCGGTATTAACCATGACCAGCCCAGTACTTCATCATCTGTCACCGTTTGAATATCAACCTGGCTGTGATGTTTGGGATCAATGCCAAGTGTGATTAAGCCTTTTTGAATGAGATAAAACCGGTTCGCATCTTCGCCGCGATGAAAGACGTATTGATTTTCATCAAAACGTACTGTGCTTGCATAGTCGGCAGCCTTTTCGGCGAACTGGGGGTCTAACCGTTTAAAAAAAGCATGGTTGGCAAGTGCTTTTTGGAGTTGCGTCATTTTTTAACCCCCGAAGGTTAAACTTTTTAAAATTTTCATAAAAGGTTTGTTTATTTATCACGTTCAATCGTCAGAACCGGCGATTTGGATAAACGCACCACGCGCTCAGTTGTGCTGCCGATTAAAAAATGATCTAAACCGGTTAATCCGCGGGTGGCCATCACGACTAAATCGACGCCGTCATCTTCCGCGAGATTAACGATACTTTGATAGGCAAGCCCCTCGGTTACCACAAATGTTGCATGATCAACATCGCCGACAAATTCTTCCAGTTTTTTTGAAGAGCGTTTTTTTAACTCCGGGTCTAATGGCAAAATTGCCTCTGTGCCCGTTGCAAAATAAGCCGGTTGAAATTCGTTGAAAATTGTGTGGAGAAAAATTAGCTGTGCCTTAAAATCTTTTGCTAAATTCTTTGCATATTGCACAGCCTTGCGGGAATGGTCAGAGAAATCGACGGGCGCCAAAATTTTCTGAATGCTATAATTATTTTCGAACGCATGGGTGGTTAAAACCGGCGCCCGCGAAAACCTGACAATTTTCTCGGCAACGCTGCCGTAAACCCATTTTTTGATTCCGGTTCTCCCGTGAGTGCCCATTACAATTAGATCGTAATCATCCTCGCCCAGGTGCTCCAAAATGGTATCCGCGGCGGAAAATCCCCGCAATACTTTCGATGCGATATCCACGCCGCGTTTTTTGGCGCTCTGAAAGTGGATGTTCATTTTGTGTTCAATTTCTGTTTCCCTTTCCTTCACAAACCTTTCATACGCTTCTAATTGCGACGCGTCATTGCCTTCTTCCTGAAATAACAGTATTGAGTGAAGCAGGGTGATTTTGGCATGATATTTTTCCGCAAAATAGAGGGCGCATTCCACAGCTTTGTTTGAAAATTGACTAAAGTCTGTTGGAACCAGAATATTTTTGAAAGCCATTTTTTGTCCTCCTGAAAATTTATTACACATCTATAATTTCAAAGAACAAAATGCTTGCCAATCGATTTTTTTTGCAGTAACCATTTGATAAAATTAAAGTTAAACAGGAAATGTGTTTGGAAGGCGAAGATTAACCCATGCCACACTCAATTGACGCGAGGTGTTTAATCGTAAACAATTGCTTTAAAAATAAATGATTAAGGTGTGATTTGTTAAGTGGCACAGGCGCCGAAATGTGGCACCTTTTAAAAAAGTTCAGAAAGATAAAAGTCTTTGTGTAGCATCAATATTTTGAAAAACACAATGCCGGGTGTTTTCTCATTTGATTGATCCGGTTGTTTGTTTTTGGCGGAATTTCTGTCTGAGACGCCCG
>CAYVDX010000589.1:0-3381 GCA_964450485.1 uncultured Calditrichaceae bacterium | reverse complement strand
ACCCGAAGTTGTTTGTCACGATTCACCCCGATGACGCCAATGTTCGCGGCATTTCCTCCGGCGATGCAGTGCGAGTGTTCAACGAACTTGGCGAAGTGATTTGTCGTGCACAAATCAGCGACGCAGTGCGACCCGGCGTGGTTTCCATGCCGAAGGGCGCATGGCGTAAATCGTCGCGGAACGGGCAGACAACCACTGCGTTGTGCCCGGCTGACGTAAATATCGTTGGCGGCGGGGCCTGTTTTAACGATGCGCGGGTTGAGGTTGAAAAATGGCAATGAAAATCGCTGACCCATCGACAAAATTCCCCCGCGTGTAACTCACCCCACTTTTTCTCGTTCATAAAATACCGATGAACCGGGATTCGCGGCATTTGCGGCTGAAAATTTTGATAATTTGTGGAAAGTGCGTATCTTGAACGAGAATGATTTGGAGGCAAAAATGAATAAAAGTTCATTAATCATGGGCATCATTTTAATCGCGTTGGGCGGGTTGCTCCTGACCGATAATTTGGGGCTGATCGATTTCGATTGGGAAGATTTGATTTTTGAAATCGGAGATTTGTGGCCCTGGCTGCTGGTCGGCGGGGGCGCGCTTTTCTGGTTCGGCTGGATACAAAACCGGCAGAAATACGGCATGCTGCTCCCCGGCACCATTTTGCTGACCTACGGCATTCTGTTTTTGTATTGCCAGCAATTTGGCTGGTGGCAAATGGGCGACTACAACCTGTGGTCGTTTTTTATCATCGGTCCGGGCTTGGGCTTTTTGGCCATGTATTTTTTGGGCGCAAAAGACAACGGCTACCTCGTTCCGGCCATCATTCTGCTGGCCATCGGCGGGATTTTTCTTTCCGGTCCGTATAACTGGCGCTTGTTTTGGCCGGTCATTTTAATCCTGATCGGCATCCGTTTGCTGTTCAAAAATCGTGGCAGGGGCGACGGCGCTTCGGCGGTGGAATAGGAGTGTTATGGTTTTATCGTGTTGCAGTGTTCCAAACGCTGGAGGTTTCAAAAACCGCCAGCGTTTTTGTGTTGAACAAAAACCGCCAGCGTTTTTGGTTTTGTTTCTTTTGAAAACATCCAGCGTTTTTGTATATTTGCCTTTCAAAATGGAGGCAAACCCGCAATGATTGACAGATTTTCAAAACAGATTCCGCGCGTATTTTTTCCGCTTTTTCTTTTTTCCCTCACAATTTATTCCCAACAAAAACAGCCGCTTACCATCAAGGACGTATTCTCAAACAGCGTTTATTTCAAATTCCCGATCGGCTTGCAATGGCAGCCGGGCGGCGAATCGTTTTCCCGGATGAAAATCAACTGGGAAAACCGCAGCCGGGAATTGTGGCGCTACGATTTGAACAGCGGCCAGGAATCCGCGCTGCTCACTGCCGAAGACCTGAAGTTTTTGCCCGGCCGCGGCTGGAATTACCAATGGACGCCCGACGGCGGCGCGTTGATTCTCACGGCCGGCGGCGATGTGTGGCGATACGATCTCAAAGCAAAATCCGCCAAACGGCTGACGGAAACGGACGCCGCCGAGGAATTAGTGCACGTTTCGCCGGACGGCAACTGGCTTTCCTTTGTGCGCGGCGGCAATTTGTTCGTCGTGAACATCGCCGCTGGCGCGGAAAAACAGTTGACGTTTGACGGCAACGACGTGATTCTCAACGGAAAATTCGACTGGGTTTACCAGGAAGAACTGGTAAAACGCGGTCAATTCAAGGCCTATTTCTGGTCGCCGAATTCCGACCGCATCGCGTTTTTACGCTTCGATCAATCGCCGGTGCCGGCATACCCGATGGTAGATTGGAATCCCGTGCATCCCGACCTGGAAATGATGCGCTATCCCAAGGCCGGCGATCCCAATTCCATCGTTAAACTGGGCGTGGTGTCGATCAATAGCGGGGAAACGGTTTGGCTGGATGACAATTCCGAAAGCGACGATTATTTTCCGCGGGTGAACTGGCTTCCGGACGGGAAGACCGTGGCGTACCAGCGGTTGGATCGCCGTCAAAGAAATCTGTCGCTGCGCTTTGCCGACGCTCGAACCGGCAAAAGCCGCGCCGTGCTGACCGAAAGCGATCCCGACTGGATCAATTTGAACGCGCACACCTATTTTTATCGCGATAAAAAGCAGTTTTTGTGGGGATCGGAACGCAGCGGATTTTTGCATTTGTATCGCTACGACTACGACGGAAAGCTGTTAAACCCGGTCACTTCCGGCGAATGGCTGGTGGATCAATTTGCCGGCGTGGATGAAAAAAACGACTGGATTTATTTCACCGCGACGAAAAAAGACATTCGCGAGCGGCAGCTTTATCGCGTCAAGCGCGACGGTGCAAAACTAACGCAATTGAGCGACGGCGACGGCGATCACATCATCAAAATGCCGCCGGAAGCGCGGTTTTATTTAGATTATTTCAGCAATTTGACCACGCGAATGGAAATTACGACGCACCGGGCAAGCGGCAAAACGCTGGGCACAATTCTGACGGACGATTACCCGGAGTTGCGGCAAAAATTCGATCTCGGTGCGCCGGAACTGCTGACCTTCAGCGGCGATAATCACATCACATATTACGCGACAATGCTCAAGCCGCCGGATTTTGATCCGCAAAAAAAATACCCGGTGTTGATCCACGTTTACGGCGGGCCGCACGCGCAGGTGGTGCGAAATAGCAATCGCGGCATCAATTCGCTGTGGAATCAACTGCTGGCGCAGCGCGGGTTTATCATTTTCAGCATGGATAATCGCGGCGCGTCCGGTCGCGGGCACGCCTGGGAAACGCCCATCAGCCGGCGCATGGGCAAAATCGAGCTGGAAGACCAGCTTCGCGGGGTGGCGTATCTCAAGTCGCTGCCCTTTGTTGACGCGGCGCGCATCGGCATCGAAGGCGGCAGTTACGGCGGGGACATGACCCTTTATGCGATGACCCACTCGGCTGCGTTTCGGGCCGGCATTGCCGACGCGGCCGTCACGGATTGGCGCAATTACGACACGGCTTACACCGAACGCTACATGGGTTTGCCGCAGGAAAACGAAGACGGCTATCGCGACAGCGCGCCGGTAAACGCGGCGGAAAATCTGCACGGCAAGCTGCTGATTATCCACGGCACGAGCGATGAAAATGTGCACATGCAAAATTCCATTCAAATGATCGGCGCGTTGATCAACGCCGGAAAACAATTTGAACAGGCGTTTTATCCCAAACAGCATCACGGCGTGCATGGGAACGCCCGGCAGCATTTGTATCAACTGACGCTGGATTTTTTGGAAGCGAATTTGAAAAATGCAGTTGTAGATTCCGTGGAGTAAAAATGTGCGGATTACGAGGCGTGAAACATGATGCGTAAAATCACGAATCACGAATCACGGACGAAA
>CAYVDX010000588.1:0-3387 GCA_964450485.1 uncultured Calditrichaceae bacterium | reverse complement strand
TGCTTCAATAATATAAGTCTTTTGCCGCCATTTTTCAAGCGGCTTTCCTGCTTTTGCTGTATTTTTCCTTTCAAAATATGTTTTGAATGTTCCCAACATCTTCATCCATCGTGATTCCGAATCACGAATTACGTTTCATGCATCTTTGCTTAACTTTTCCGCTCCCCCGGATGAATTAACATTTTCTAAAAAAATGATGGCAAAATATTTTCATTCGATAATACATTTGAACATTCGCGATACACAAACGGAATTTACACGGGAGACCTGGAATGAATTATCGAATTTTTTTGACCGGTTCCGGCATTGCGGCGGAGGCGTTACAATTGTTGGAAGCGGAAAACTGCGTGGTTGAAACCGGCGATCCCAAGGACACGCCGGATGATCTCGTCAGAAAATTGAGCGCGTTTAACCCGGACGGCTTGATCGTCCGGCAGGGGAAAATCAGCGAAGCCGTGCAGAAAGCGGCCGCGCGGCTAAAGGTGATCAGTAAGCACGGGGTGGGCACGGATAACATCGATCTCGCTGCGGCAACCCGGCGGGGCATTCCGGTGATGCGCACGCCCCTGGCAAATTATGAATCCGTGGCCGAGCACGCCCTGGCGCTGATGTTGGCGTTGCTGCGAAGAATTCCCAGCCAGGACCGACGCATTCGCAACGGCATTTTCGATAAAAAAGGGTTTGACGGTCTCGAAATGTTCGGAAAAACCCTGGGATTAATCGGGTTTGGAAACGTGGGAAAACGGCTGGCGGAATTGGTTGCGCCGTTCAAAATGCGGGTGCTGGTTTATCATCCTTCCTGCACCGATGAACTGCTGCCGCCCTACATTTCAAAAGTTCAAAATGTTGCGGACATCTTTCCGCAAGCAGACATTATCAGCTTACATTGCCCGCTAACACCGGAAACAAATGGTTTGATTAATCAACAAACCATTGCTCAAATGAAAAAAGGCGTTTATATCATCAATACCGCCCGCGGTGGAATTGTGAATGAAAGCGATCTGTTTCATGCGCTGCAGGAAAAACAAGTGGGCGGCGCAGCGTTGGATACCTTTGAGGTAGAGCCGCCGGACGCCGACAATCCGCTTTTTACACTGGATAATGTTATCTTCACGACACACATCAGCGGCATGTCTGATAATTCTTTCATAAACATGGGAATCGGCGCTGTAAAAAATGCGCTTTCCGTGTTAAAAGGCGAGCTAATTGATGAACAATCCCTGGTCAATAAATCCGTAAAACACAAGTAGTGACACGGCATGCCATGTCACTACTTTTTGAACGATTACTGATGTCAGAACTTTCGCTGTTTGACCAGCGCTTCGTCCATGTGTGCCTGACGAACGTATTGGGCAAGGATGTGCATCAGCGATTGGTGCAGGTCTTCGATGACGCCGTAATTGTCGGCGTTGACGTGCAGATTCACGTCTGCAATTTCCGCCGAACGGCCGCCGGAAAAGCCGGTTAGCGAAATCACCGAAACGCCGTTTTCCTTTGCCCACAGCGCGGCGCGGACGATGTTTTCCGAATTACCCGAGGAACTGATGGTGATCAGCGCGTCGCCCGGTTTGGCCATGGAACGAAGCTGGTAAAGAAAAACCTCGTCATAGGAAATATCGTTGCCGATCGCCGTGATAATTTCCACCGTGGCGCTGAGTGAAACGACCCGCGGCGTCAATTTTGTATCCGTCTGCACCAGCTTACAATGATCGCACACGAGATGATTGGAAATTGCCGCCGATCCCCCATTGCCGCAAGAATAAACCACCCCGCCTTCGGAATAAACAGTCGTTAAAATGCGGGCGGCCTGGTTCAGTTTTTCCCAATTAACGGTTGCAGCGGCTTTGGTAAGCCGGTCAAAATAATTTTTCGCATAGCTTTCGGCATCTGCAAATTTTCTTTCCGGAAATGTGAACATTTTTTCCCCTTTTTCCCTTATTTTAACGCATTTCGCACCGCTGCCACTTCATCACGCGCTTTGGACATCAAAAAGCGGTCATCGCTTTGCAGCGAGGTAAATTGAAATCCCTGTTTGATCATATTTACAGCAACTTCGGTTGAATTTGTGTGGATGCCAGCCGGAATGCCGTGGCGTTTGGCGGTATCCAAAATGTATTGCTTGGCTTCGACCACTTCCGGGTCATTTTGCCCTTTGCGCGGCTCTTTGCCAAGCGCAAGCGATAGATCCGAGGGACCGACATAAATGGCGCTGATGCCCGGCACATCGAGAATTTCATCTAAATTTCTGATCGCTTCGCGGGTTTCGATCTGCGGGATGACCAGCGTTTCGTCGTTGGCAAAATTGTGATAAACGCCGCCGCCGTGGCTGCTGCCGCCACCGTAATATTTGGCGCGAATCGGTCCAAAGCTGCGAAATCCCCAGGGTGGATATTTACACGCTTTGACCAGCGCCTGGGCTTCATCGGCGTTGTTGATCATCGGGCAAATCACGCCGTAGGAACCGGCGTCCAAAATTTTCATCAACCGGCCCGGATCATTCCAGGGAACGCGGGTCAGCGGAATCACATCTGTCGTTGAAATGGCTTGCAGCATTGTGACGGCAACCTGGTATTCCACAAGCCCGTGCTGCATGTCAATGGTAATCGAATCAAATCCCTGGTGCGCCATGACTTCTGCGGAAAACGAGCTGGGGATCGAGCACCAGCCGTTTATCACTGCTTCGCCGCGCGCCCAGATCTCCTTGAGGGTATTTTTTCGCATTTATACTTCTCCTTTTTTGATGAATGAAAATTCAATAGAATCAAGTGGACTTTTTTTTACAGATCTCGCTCCAGTGCTCCGCGCTGGAGCAGGCTTTCCGAGGCTCTGCCTCAAGTCAACGGCACTGGAGGCAGAGCCTCCGACGAGGCGTTCCACAGCAGAGCCGTGGAACGAGAATGTTTTTCGCTCTAATTCTACGGCGCCCGTAATACGATCACCGGGGTTTTGTCTTGCGAAAAAAGCCATCGCAAAGGAATTTCATTGCGCGATCCCGGCTTCCGGGCTTCGATATATTTTGCATGTTTTTCAGCGCCGGTAAAAAGCAAAAACACCTTTTTTGCATTCAAAATTGTTGGTGCGGTGAGCGACATGCGCGCCACTCGCCCGTCCGCGGCGGAGACCGCGACACAACGACTGTCGCGCGCCTCCACGGCCGGATCGCCGGGGAAAAGCGAGGCAAAATGACCGTCGCCGCCCATGCCCAAATACACCGCGTCAAAGGGCAATGACAGGTCCGCCAACCGAGACTCACAAAACCGCTGACCGGTTTGCGGAGACTCGTCCCCGGTGTAGAGCGGAATAAACCCAGCTTCAGACGCCGCGCCTTTCAGCAAAAATGTCCGCGCCAATTTTTCATTGCTGTCGGGATGATCCAGCGGTACCCAT
>CAYVDX010000587.1:0-3390 GCA_964450485.1 uncultured Calditrichaceae bacterium | reverse complement strand
TGTTAGATTTTGCCCGAATTTAATCCCATACATACCGTTCATCATAGGAAATTTCATATTTTTCCAACAGGCTCCGGAATTCATTTTGAAAATTTTTCCGCCGGTGATGCTCCTCCTGGTTCTCAATATATTTTCTGACTCTTTCCACATGTGATTGGCTAACCGAAAAAACACCATATCCGTTTTGCCAGCCAAATTTAACATATTTCTCACCTTTGGTTTTAATCCATTTGGAGGAGCGCTTTTTTACCATTTCCAACAATTTTGCCGGGGCAATATTCTTTGACATACGGCTCAGGATATGCACGTGGTCTGCGATACCGCCAATGATGATTGCCGGAGATTCATGCGTTTTTAACACCGTCGCCATATAGGCATAGAGTTCATTTTTAATATTCGCGTCAATCCAGGGAGTTCGGTTTTTGGTACTAAAAACGATGTGAACATAGATTTGACTTAATGATTGTGCCATTGGTTATTCCGGTATCATTGCCGATGTTTGTAATACATCGCCCTTTCAGGGCTTTGGGGAATCTGGTTTTTAACAGTCAGAGGCGACGGCTCTGGCTGTATTTAGTCGCCCTTTCAGGGCTTTCGATACTATTTCGATTTTCTCTCAGTATTATGAAAAACGATCAAGCGCCTTTGTAAATCTCCCTCTCTAACTCACTAATGGCGTTTTTATAGGCTTGCACGCCGCCGAATGCCTTGATGATTTCCGTTTTGGTGCCTAAATCTTTAATGGGATGCAGTTCCAGCACCCTGGGATTTTCAATGTTCACAATATCGGTTTCGGCATATTTATCTAACAGACGTTCCAAAACCTGCCGGGCTTTTTCACCGTATTTTGTGAAATAATTACGCTTTTTAACGTTCTTTGCGCGTTCTTGGCGGGTCAGGGGCGGCATGCCAAACGCAATATGGCAGATGAGATCAAAGACATCATAATCCTTACCGATTTCCTGCTGCAATTCATACAGCAAAATCCCCTGTTCTTCTAATTCTCGAATGATCTGTTGTTTGCGTTCGACGCGATTCCAGACATTTTGAAAACGATCCGCCGTTTGAAATTGCCGGATGATATTTTTTTTGGTGAAATCCCGAAGACTCTCGGTGATCAGCTTGCCATCTTTGTCATAATATTGCACGCGCTCGTTTACAATCTTTACCGGAACACCATTGACGGTGATCTTTCGAAATGGCGGCAGATTAATCGATCCGCCGGGCGGAATCTCAGGCGGCTCGCTGATAATCACTTCCTCACCGTCCGCATCAATAATTGGGAAATCATCATCCTCATCAGGAACAATCGGATCGTCCTTTCCCGGTTCATAAATTTTTACCGGTTCTCCGTCAAACTCGGGATCGGCAAACTTGTCCGTTACATTGCGAAAATCAATAATCGTGAAATAATATTTGTCATATTCTTCATTAATCCGGGTGCCCCTGCCAATGATTTGTTTAAATTCAGTCGTGGAATTTATGTTGCTATCCAATACGATTACTTTGCAAGTCTGGGTATTAACCCCGGTGGTCATCAGCTTCGAGGTTGTAGCAATGACCGGGTAGCGCTCTTCGGGATTAATAAAATTATCCAATTCGCGCTTTCCTTCGGGATTATCCCCGGTAATTCGCATGATATATTTATCATTTTGCGCAATCAAATCCGGGTTTTCATTGATCAGCCTTTCGCGCATGCGTTGGGCATGATCAATATCAACGCAAAAAACAATGGTCTTATCAAACCGGTTTGTCTTTTTCAAAAATTCAGAGATTCTTTTTGCCACCAATTTAGTGCGTTCCTGAATTACCAGATTCTTGTCATAATCCTTCAAATTGTAAGTGCGGTCTTCGACAACAAACCCATGAACATCCGTTTTTCCTTTTCCGGGCCGCCACCCTTCTAAATCCTTATCAATGCCCACCCGGATCACTTTGTAAGGCGCCAGAAAGCCATCCTCAATTCCCTGTTTTAACGAATAAGTATAGATGGGTTCGCCAAAATAATCGATATTGGATACATCTTTTGTTTCCTTGGGCGTTGCCGTTAAACCAATATGCGTTGCGGAAGAAAAATATGTTAATATTTCCCGCCATGCGCTATCCGCCGCGGCGCTGCCCCGGTGGCACTCATCAATGATAACCAAATCAAAAAAATCGGGAGAGAATTCTTTGTATGCGTCTTTGTCTTCGTCATAATCGGTCAGCCCCTGGTATAATGCCAAATAAATCTCATAAGATTTGTTAATGATTTTTTTCCTTATCACCGTCATTTTATCTCGAAAATGTCGAAAATCGTCGCGCTTGGTTTGTCTGATCAAGGCATTGCGATCGGCTAAAAACAAGATGCGTTTTTTGACGCCGGCTTTCCACAAACGATGAATGATTTGAAAAGCAACATACGTTTTTCCAGTACCTGTCGCCATCACTAAAAGAATGCGATTCTGTCCTTTGGCAATCGCTTCCACGGTTCGATTGATGGCTATTGTTTGATAATATCGCGGGGATTTTCCGGAGGGATCAAAAAAATAATCCTGGGTAACAACCCGCTCTGCTTCGGGCGAATCAATACCTTTATAAATTTTGTAACGCCGCCACAATTCCGCCGGCGTCGGGAACTCATCCAGACCAATGCTTCTTTCAATTTCGCCAAAAGAAGCCGTTGGGTCGTGCTCTAAAAAGCCGTCGCCGTTGCTGCTGTAAACAAAGGGAATATCGAGGATCCGGGCATAATTCAAGCCCTGTTGAATACCATCTCCGATAGCATGGCGATTATCTTTTGCTTCAATAAGGGCTATGGGAATGTTGGGTTTATAGTAAAGGATGAAGTCAGCGCGTTTGCGCTTACCCCTGGCGCGCAGCCTGTCGCGCACAATAATTTTGCCTTCGGTAAACGAAACCTCTTCTCTTACCTGCGTCTCGATATTCCACCCGGCTTCCTCAATCGCGGGCGTGATATATTTTGTGCAAATATCGCGTTCGGACAAATCCCTTTTCGTCGGCATTGATTTGGCATCCCTAACTTATCAAAAATCATCTATCTAAGTGAATAAACAAATATACATTGAATCTTTCGTCTATTCAATTATAAAAATTTTCGACAAAACTTATCCCACCAGGCGTTTTATAGTTCCGGAACCGAGACCGCGCAAGATGATTTTAACGCAATCCGAAAAAGCAAGCGCCCAAGCGTCAAAATTCACTGCCCAACTGTCAAAAATCACAGCATAAAACAGAAGAGTTAGCGCCGCGGAATGAAAAGCGGATGCCCAACTGTCAAAAATCACAGCAGAACTGTCAAAAGTCACTACGACGTAGTGAAAAGGAAGCATCCCGGAGTGAAAAGTGGGTGCTCCGGTGTGAGAAAACAGTGGTGAAGCGTCGATATTC
>CAYVDX010000586.1:0-3392 GCA_964450485.1 uncultured Calditrichaceae bacterium | reverse complement strand
TCCGTGCTTAATTTCTTTTTGTTCGTGTAAGAAGGATTTAATTTGATCTTTTTTGGATGCCAGTTTTAATAACCACAAGGGTTGATATAATATCGGCTCTATTCATCTGCCATAACAAGTATCTTGCCAATCCTTCAATTCATTGATCACTTCAATTGCTTGCGGCAAATGATTCAAATTTGCTAAAGCATTGGCTTTCGCAATTATTGCACCTGAAAAAATTTTAAAATAAAGGTCAAAAGGGCTGTAATCCTCATATAAATTCTGAACATTTTGCAATAAAATATCACATAATTGTCGTTGATCACGCCAACGCCGATTGAGGCGATAAAATTCCGCATGGATCAAATGGGGTTGCGGCAGATCGATTTGGTCCCGTATTTTGGCAGCCGCGGTCGTGTTTCGGAAGCGCTCAACGGCAAGCGACCCTTATCCTTGCGCATGATCCGCGGGATTTACGGGGAATGGGGCATTCCGGCGGAGGTGTTAATTCAGGAGAAAAATAGTTTTGATGAAAAAATTATCGAGTGACAACCCCGGCGGAAACCGCGGAATTGCGATGAAAAATTTTTCTTTTCGTTATAAAGCGCCTGCCTGTCCCTTGCGGGGATTTGTAGCGAGATAAAATCATTAAAGTTAATGACTTATCGCCAGTTTTTTCTTTTTTGAATAAACCCGCCGAAAAACAATAATCCCAAATAAGTAATCGCCCAGCCAATCCAGGAAAACGTCGCGCTGGTGTAATAGGTCGCCGGTTTGAATGTCAGCGTGATGGTATGTTCGCCAGCCGGGACGACCATTGAACGCAGGATGTGATTCGTTTTGTAAATCGCGAGTGTTTCACCGGTTTCCAGTGTCGCACGCCAGCCTTCGGGATAAAATACTTCGGAAAGCACCAACAGCGCAGGCTGCGCTGTCGCGGTTTCCACGGTGATTTTGTCGGGCGAAAATTCTTTCACGGCTGCGCGGCTGTTGCTGTCCGGCGGGGAAAACGGCTGATCCAGGGGCGTTTCCAGCAGTGCTATTTTGGCGGGATTAAATTCGTCGGAATTCATAAATTTCAGCCGCGCTGCGCCGTCGGAAATCACCTTGACGGAATCCACAAAAAAGGCGCGGGGCAGCACGCGGTCGTTGTGATAGAGAAACAGGTTTTGGCGCTGATCCTTGCCCAAATACGCCAGCCGCGGGTCGCTGTATTGTTGATTCGCGGCGATGTATTTTCCATTCAACATGCTGACCACGTTCAGGTTTAGCGGCATTTGGGGATTGGCGCGATTCAGCAAATTGTTGGTGATGATATCCTGAATCACCTGGGTTTTTGCCGCGGAATAGCCGCCGATGGATTGGTAAAAATAGGGCCAGCGGGAATCATTCGCTACCACGCGGATCGGCGGCAGCACCCGGTAGAGCGATTTGTCGCGCAGAATAATTTTATCCACCGCGTTTTGGCGATAATTTTGCTGTTCAACCTGTTTTAGATTGACAAATTTTCCTTCCAAATATCCGTGAGTAATGGATCCCAAATCAATGCCGACCAGCAGGGCGAATCCCAGCGCCAAAACGGGTTTTTGTTTTGGCTGCCGGATCATCAAAAAGAGCAAAATCACGGCGACGACCAGGAAACCGAGGGTGCGCCAGGTGGACGCCTTCAGCACGCCCAAACGCGCTTCGCGGAACAGGTCGATCAACTGTTGGGCTTGCTGTTCGCCAAAACGGGCGGCGTACTGCTGGAACTCCTGCGCGCTGCTCAGGGAAAGCGATGAGCCAAACAGCAGCGGCGAAGCCATGATCACGGCAAAAATTCCACTCAACATGTAAAATCGTTTTTGCAAAACCTGCTCCGACAAGCCGCCGCTCAGGATAAAATTCAGCCCAAATGTTGCCAACAAAATGGCGTTGAATGACACCAGGGTCAGGATCATCATGGGTACGCGGAATTTGTCAAAATAGGGCACGTAATAAAAAAACAGCTTGTAAAGCGGCGCGAAATGTTTGCCCAATGAAAGCAGCAACGCCAGCAGCGTGAGAAAAGCCAGGCTTTTGACCAACGGATTTTTCCATTGAAAAACAGTTCCAACCATCGCCAAAAAAGCGATCAGCACGCTGAGGTATTCGTAGGATTGGGTGAAAGGCAAATCGCCCCAATACCCGGGAATTTGCTGGTTTTTCAACTGCGGCACGGGAATGCCTTCGTTGGAGGTGCCGCCGTGAAAGCGTGGGTTCACCAGGTTCCAGAATTCCGCGAGGGAGTACGACCAATTGGTGGCGTAATCAAACCCGACGCCTTTTTTATCCTGCGATGAAACCTGCTCGCTGAGGTTGATGGCATTTCCCCCGCGAGTGGAGTACGGCGCGTATTCCCGCGTCACCAACAGCGGCTGCGCCACGATCAGTCCGACCAGCACTGCCGCCGCGATCAGTAATCCGTTGAATTTGAGAAAATCGGTGGTTTGCTTTTCCAGCAGCAGTTTGAGATAGGGCCAAAAACCGGCAAATGTCAGCAATAGCATGGTGTAAAACACAATTTGATAATGTTGGGTGCGCAATTGCAACGCGAAAAAAGCGACAAACAGCAAGGCGTTGAAAATACTGCGTTTATGCAGCATCATTAAAAAAGACATCAGCACAAAGGGCATCCACATCAGGGCGCGCAGCTTGGAAAAATGCCCCACCACGATGAGCGCGTGCGGATGCGGCAAAAGGATGAATGCCAGGCTGCCCATCATCGCGGCGATGGCATTCAAGCCGAGGGTGCGAATGAGCAAAAACATGCCGATGGCGCCAAGCCAGAGATACCAAATCCGCCAATCGAGCAGCGGATCGATTTTGCCGATCAGCGTGTCAAGCGACCAACTGAGCGCGCCGTAACGATGATACACCGGCATGCCGGCGAACATGTAGGGATTCCACAAAGCGCGCTCCCCGGTTTTTTCTTCGTATAATTTAATTTGATGGGTGTTGCCGATGCCGGAAACCACATCGCTGCCTTTGACGTCCAGACCGTCCAGCGCGATGGGTTTGTAAAGCCAGATCAGGAAGAGAAAAACGATGGCGAAAAAGATCAGCGCCGCGCGCGGCCGGTTCAGTTGTTCCAACAAGTCGGTTTGTGGTTTTCCCGCCAAAATTTTAGCGGTTTGCGATGTTTTTTTTGCTGTTTTTTTCTTGCCTTTTGCCATGAAATCGCCTCGAATTCAAATGAATGCCGTGAAAATTGAATGAGAATATATTGAAAATCCGGCGGAATTCAAACGATTTATGTTTGAGCGGATTTTTTTGCGCTGTTTGATTTCGGGCGGAAATTTTCTATATTTTTGCTTGGATGATTGTAATGAAAGGATGATTGTTATGCCGGTTCTTTCTATGTTTTTGGGAATTATTGTCAGAATGTTTTA
>CAYVDX010000585.1:1489-3395 GCA_964450485.1 uncultured Calditrichaceae bacterium | reverse complement strand
TGCGAGGCTCTGCCTCGCGTAAAACAGCTTCAACTGCGCGTAACATCAGTTATTATTTAAAGATTTGTTGATCATTCTTTTGAAATATCATGTATATCCTGTTGATCCTGTCGAAATCCTTTGAAATTTAACATTGTCAAGTTAAGGGCAGAATGATTATTTTTTATGAATTTAATGATTCCGCCGAATCCTTTATTACCCGAAATTTTTAAGATAAAATCAAATATTACAGTAAGTTAAAATCACTTTAAATAAAACCAGTGCATAATGCAGGTTAGTAGGCTTATAAAGTTACAAGACCTCCGGGATTAATAAAATCCCGGAGGTCTTAATGTAATGATTATCAAGTGGTTCCGGTGTAACACAGCTTACTTGGCAGTCAGGGCACACCCACTATTTTAGCAGCAACATCCGCCGGGTCAGCACCCGGTTTTTCAGCGAAAGACGATAGAGATAGATTCCGCTGGCCAGGTGTTCGGCGTCAAAAATAATTTCATAGTGACCCGCATTTTTTTGTCCGTTGACCAGCGTGGACACTTCACGACCGAGCATGTCATATACTTTTAGCTTCGCCAGGCCGCTTTCCGGGAGGTCGAAAGCAATGACCGTAGTTGGGTTAAACGGGTTGGGATAATTTTGATAAAGGTTGAACGCCGTGGGAATCCGCCGATCCTCATCGCCGAGGCCCACCGGCACGATGGTTTTTTTGACGATGCGCAGGTCGTCAAAATATATTTTTCCACTTTCCGCGCCATTTACGGGATCGAATGTCATCTGAAAGCTGTCAAAGCGCAACGTACCGTTCAGAACGCCGTCGCCCAACCAACTGCCCACGCTGTTGGGATCGCCCATATCCCATTCCACCAGCCGCCAGCCCGTCCAATCGATAGTGAACCATTTGGATACTTCGTGATTTGACGCCGCCGGCGTGGGCACGCGGTCATCCACGGCAAAACGGAGTTGATTGTTGCTGCCATCGCCGAAAACATAGCACTGTAAAACATAGGTGGAATCGAAATGCACGTTTTGCGGATCCCCGCCGCTTAAAAATTCCCGCAACAGGTGGGTCGAAGCGCTCGGATCCCATTGGTATTTTAATTGTGCCGCTTTCCTGGGGTGCGGCACCGGCAGCACGGTTTTGCTCTGGAAATTGAACACTGTGCCGGAGACAATGATGCCCACGGTTGTACCGCTGGCGTTTGGCTGCCACCAATCGCCGGGAAACGTAAAGTTATCAATCGCGGTCACATCGCTGTAACTGAAATTTGCTGTGCGAAAATTTACGGATACATCTGCGGACATTGCATTGCCCAAGGTATCCATAATCGCTTGGGAAAGCATGACGCGGTGCTCCGCGTTTGGCTGTAATGGCTCGTCCGACTGAATACTCAATACTGAAAATTCATCCAGGTCCGTGACCCGAAAATCAAAAGGGATCGGCACACCGCTTTGTTCCAAATTGATATTATCGCTGGTAACCGAGGCGACGTCCACCAATTCATCAAACCGGAAGGTGATGATTTCATCGATGGTGAAATTTTCTTCGGTGGAATTGAGGTCGGGAAAAGCGGAAATAACCCGCGGCCCGGTGATGTCTTCGTTCAGCGTGACAAAGGAGAGCTGAAAATCATCACCGGCTGTGCCGTCGCCGTTGCCGTCCAGCGCGCGTCCATTGACGTCCGTGACGCTTCCGGAAATTGTCATCGTATAAATCGTGTCAAATATTAAGTTGCCGTTGATCTCAATCGTTACGCTTTTGTGATCGCCTGCCCAGGTTAATTGGCGAATATTCGCAACCGGCGAAAAGCTCACTGCATTTTGAAAAGAGCCGGGATCCATGGTTTTGGAAAAGGTGATATTGATATCTTTATTCACCGGAATGGTGTCGCCTTCGGCCGGAAATGAG
>CAYVDX010000585.1:0-1479 GCA_964450485.1 uncultured Calditrichaceae bacterium | reverse complement strand
ACAATGGGCGCAAATGATGGAATCGGATCGGAAAGCGCGCTGTTTGAGGGCGCGGATTCATTCCAAAAGCGATCCAATTGCGTGACAAAGTAAGTGTAACTGCTATTGAAGTCCTGCAAGCCGGTGAATACGTCCGTAACGGAAAACGGGGCGTCGCCAAAGGCGATTTGGATGATTTCATCGCTGTCCGCATCCAGCGCCGCGTCTTCGGAGCGATAGATGGCAAACCAGTTTTTCGCCGCGGTTGAGGCTGCCGGGGTGACGCTAATTTGATAATTCAACGAATCGATTTTGGTCAGAACAATGGCTGGCGGATCCGGGGGCGTGTCGTCGATCAGGCCGGGCGCGCGAAGCTTTGTTTTGCGGTTAAAAAACAGTTCGCGGGCGGTATCCCAATAATTCTGATCGCGCCAGGAGCCGTAACTGAAAAACTGGAGACCGTCTGTCCATGCCACGCTGCGAACTGTGTCAACGATGGATTGATGACGTCCGAAGATGTTGGCCGCGGCAAAATTATCTGAAAACAATCCCACCGTAAACAATCGCCCCGCCTGAATGGCCGGCTGGATAAAATCGCTCCAGCATTGCGGGCAGCCGCCTTCCAATATATTGAAAATATCCTTGGCATTGTTCCAGTGATAATGCATGCCGATGAGCTGATCGATATATCCTTCATTCAGCCACAATGCCGCGTCCTGGTAAACCAGGTTAAAGCCCTGGAAACTTCCCCAATTGTAACGCCCCAAGGCCGCAGGCGAAAGTCTGACCCAGGGTTTCACGGACTTTATTGAGTCCTGCAAGGTGCTTACCAGTTCCGTTACGGACCAACGCCACCATTCTTCCCAGGTATTAAACCCGGGCGGCACGCCGGCGCTAAAGGGGTGATTGACATCATAGAGATAGCGTCCTGACGCATTTGTGATTAAATCTTTCAGTTGCGCTTCTGAAATGTAACCGTCCGGCAGCCCGTTTTGCAGGTTTTCCCGCGCCATTTTTGATGAATTTTTTGAGTTTGTCAGTTCGCTCCACCGAACAAAGTCGAGATGCAGACCGTCGATGTCATAATTATTGACGATTTCCATGGCGACGTTCACGAGATATTGGCGGACATCGGCCAGACCCGGTGACAGCCAGGCATTATCGTTTGGCATGGGGATGCCGTCCTGGTCACGGCAAATCCACTCCGGGTGAACCTGGGAGGGGCTGCCGGCATAAGCGAAGCGACTCTCGAAAGTGTTAAACCAGGCGTGAAATTCCAGGCCGCGGGCGTGGGCCTGCTCGACCGCATACGCCAGCGGGTCGTACCCGGGGTTTTGAAAATCGGCCTGCTTGCCCCAGGGTTCGATGCCGGAGGGATAATAAACCGAACCAAACCGGCGAACCTGCCACAGCACCGAGGTCATATTCGCTTTGAGGTGATTGTCCAACACCTGGCGGGTCAGCGCCTTGTTTTGCTCAACGCTGTTGCCCGGCGAAAGC
>CAYVDX010000584.1:0-3396 GCA_964450485.1 uncultured Calditrichaceae bacterium | reverse complement strand
CGTCACGTTGGCGCAGCATCATTTCCGGGCGCGACCCTGGTCCGCGCAATTATTGAAGGAAATGAATCCGGATAAATCGTTCAGAATTTACCGGGAACGCTTTGCCGACGCCAGCGATTTCACTTTCGTTTTGGTCGGCAATCTCGATTTGGAATCCTTGAAACCGCTGGTTGAAAAATATTTAGGAAGCCTGCCGGCCCTGCATCGAAATGAAACCTGGCGGGATGAAGGCATCCGCGCCCCAAAGGGCGTGATCGAAAAAACGGTTCGCAAGGGACTGGAAGACAAGAGCCGGGTGAGCATTGTTTTCACCGGTCCGTTTGAATGGAATCGCCAAAATCGTTATGATTTGAACGCCATGACGTCCGTGCTGCGGATTAAATTGCGCGAAGTGCTGCGCGAAGACCAGGGCGGCACTTACGGCGTGGGCGTGCGCGCTTCCCGAAATCATTTTCCGATACCGGATTACAGCGTTTCCGTGTCATTCGGCTGCGCGCCGGATCGCGTGGACCAGTTGACCCAACTGGTTTTTGAGCAAATTGACAGTCTCAAAAATACAGGCATTGCCGAAAAATATGTAAAAAAAGTGCGGGAAACCCAACGCCGCGAAAATGAGGTCGATTTGCGGCGCAATGGTTACTGGCTCTCCACGCTCAGCTTTTACGACCGAAATGCGGAGCCGTTGACGAATATTTTGCAAACGGAGCAATTTATTGAAAACCTGACCCCGGAAGCCGTTGGGCAGGCCGCCCGGAAATATTTGAATACGAAAAATTATGTCAAAGTGGTTTTATTGCCGGAAAAAACCGGTTCTTGACTTGAGCGGGATTGTGGTGATATATTAATACCTTTTGAAAAATCAGGAATTCTTACAAAAATCAAGGAGAGGTTTGTAGGAAATAAAGAGCGGTTAGTTCCGTCTCTGTCGTTTTTGTGAAAAAGTTGAGGGATTCATGGCAGACCAAAATCATGTCTCTATTTTGCGGCAGGGAGTGGGAGAGTGGAATAAATGGCGATTGGAGCACCCGGAGATTATCAAGCCGGATTTGAGCTGGGCTGATTTAAGCGGTCTGAACCTGATGTGGGCGAATTTAGCCGACGTCGATTTAAGCTGGGCAAATTTAAGCGGCGCTAATCTTCTTTTGGCCAACTTGAGCAATGCGGATTTAAATAAAGCCAATTTAACCAAAGCGGATTTGACCAAAGCCATTTTGGACGGCGCATATTTGCATGGCGCCAATTTGACAAAAGCCTATCTTTTCCGAACCAGTTTGAAAGAAGCTGATCTCACCGAAGCCGATTTAACGCGGGCCAAATTTGAATCCGCCAAGCTGGAAAATGCACGATTTGAAAAAGCCATCATTACGAACACCGATTTTATCAATTCATATATCAACAATTCTGATTTTAGCGGCGCGGAATTATCAAATACGAATTTCGGCAAGTCAACAATCATTCAGTCAAATATCCTGGAAACAAAGCGTTCCCGGGTGAAGGAATATGCCATTGCCGCTTTCGTCATTATTGCTTTCGCGTTGGTTGGCAGCGGTTTTTTCTTTTTGAGAAGCATTCAAAATGAAGTGCTTCTTACACTGCCGGCGGAAACACATCCCTACGTGTTTTGGAAGGGGGAACGCATTTTTCCCGTTGACCAAAACACCGAAATATTTGAATTCAAAATTTCCAATGTCACGCCGGGCGATTATTCACTAAAAATTTACCCGACCCAAATTCGCGACTTTAAACAGCTTGATTTTACACGATTTAAATATTTTGCCGACACCGTGCACGTCAGAAAGCGCGGCGAGCCGTTTCGATTATCCCTGCAGCTCGATACGCTTTATACCATTCAAAAACTGATGACCGGCAAATCACCCAATATCAGCCCGGACGGGCAGCATATCATTTTTCAAGGAACGCGCCATTCAAAGAGCGGCAAGGGTCAAAAAAAATCGCTGTGGCTTTACGATGTGAAACAGAAAACCGAGACAAAAATACAAATCAGTGATGCTTCATTGTACGATTATCGCTGGGAATGGGACCGCCCTTTTTTGCGCAATAACGCCGAAAAAATATTTTTGAGTGCTTATGATTTTAGAACACGCAAAAGTCACGCGTTTTTGATTGACGCTGAAACCGGTAAAATGAAATCGATCCCCCTGAAAGTTCGTAAAAATTGGTTGAAATATTTGCCATTGGATCAACCCCGGGGAATGATTATCGAAAACAAAATTTTTTCATTGGATGGAAAATATGTCAGCAGTTTTAGCATTGGCGAGCCTTACCAGGATGCGCTGTTTTATGGCGGAAAAAAAGGGTTTGTGTTTTTTCATGAGGAAAACGTTGAAAATCGTCGCAGTTTGATGCTGGAATGCACTTACGTCAATTATGAAACGCTCCAGGCAAAGGTGCTGTTTGAAATTCCCAAGGGGAAAGCGCCGTTCATTTCCGCGGCAGATAATGCGAATCGGGTTATCTTGACGCGTTATTCGGGATTGACGGACGAGTTTTTTTCAACCATTCAGCTCTGGTCGGAGGGTGTGTTTGTCAATTTAAGCAACGATTTGCTTGACGGCCGCCGCACTTACAGTGACGGAACCTATCGCCACAAAACCGAGGCCTGCGCGGATGACAAGGCGAAAAATGTCGTTTTTGAATATGAAAACAACATTTATTTGATCCACATTCCCGAAAGCGTAACGGCCGCGGATTTGCTCAATGCGGAATTGCATGGCAATATGCTTTCTTTTGCCCGGTAAAATACCTGCGTATAAACTGAATAAAGGAATTCACAAACTAAGGCAATAGATTATTCCCATGGCACTTTCAAACAAAGAGATCGAAGATCGAGCTGTCAAAGCGGTCATTGATTTTGAAACTAATAATAGTCGACAAGCACAGGATGTACGTAATAATCGGCGTAGTTTTGACGTTGAATCAACGGAGCGTTTTATTGAAATCAAAGGTATTGAACGAACTTTAAGCGAAGCTGGCAACTGGCGGTTTATTCAACAAAAATCAGTCCAGTTATTGCTTAAAGAGAAAAACTTTTACATCTATATCGTAGATAATTTAGCGAAAGGTTGGGAAAATGCTGGCATTTATGTCCTTAATAGAGAAGAAACGCTCCCTTATCTCAAAATCGCTCCTCAAGTCTCCTATACATTACAAATTCCAGCCAAAGAGAGGGAACGGTTTCGAAAAAAATAGAGAGTCATTAAATCAACAGCCAATATACTGTGAACGGTTGAAATTTAAACTTTTTAAGGGGACTCCTGCAATCGCAGAGCCTGCCCCGGAATGCCCTACTCTACATACACATCTTTGGCATGGTAATTGAAGAAGGGAATTGGCAAAGGAAACTCACCCCCAACCCCTCCCCCGGCGTTCCGGGGG
>CAYVDX010000583.1:0-3401 GCA_964450485.1 uncultured Calditrichaceae bacterium | reverse complement strand
ATCCGCGCTGCTTTCATGTTCGATAATCTTTACCAATCTTCCGGAAAGGGTGAAAATGCGAATCGTGCACTTTGCCGGCAGGTGAATAAAATCAATCTTTCGTTCTCCCCGGCCGCTGCCGAACAGCAAGCGCGGCTCCCAGGCGGCCCCGGCGATGTAAGGATTGGGCACCACCTTAATATTGTCCAATTGATTTTTTGCCAATGCCTGGTCAACCCGGGCCGCTTTGGTTGTGAAGCGAAATTTATCGCCTTCAAAAAACGGTTTGGAGGTGCGGATAAAATACTCATCACCCGGTTTCGCCAGCCTGGGCACACAGTTTTGGCAAGGGATATAACTAAAATCATAGACAAACCGGTGCTGTCCGCCGGCGGTGAACTCAACAATGGTCAGCGAATCGCCAAAACCGAGGTCGCCGGTGTTGTCGTTATCCCACAGTGTATAGCTGGCCCGGCGATTTTCCGTAACATTCCATACTTCGATGTTTGTCGGGATGTTATTGCCGAATGACGTATCGACAATGTCGTCGTGAAAAATGATGCGATAATCCGCCGGCCAGCGGGCATTTTGGGCAAAAGTGGTGTGCTCTCGCAGTTTGACATCGACATTTATATCCCCGATCAGCCAGCCGCTTTCCTCCCGAATTAAACCGACGGTCGTATCCGGGTGAACCAACACCAGGAATCCGTCTGACAGCGGGCTGGGGCCGGAAAGATCGGCGTTGTTCAGCAGCAAGGGAACCGTGGTATCCCCCTCGACGCGAAAGATGCTGTAACCGGATGTAGAATAATTCGGAAAATCACCCGTGGATTGAAAAACAACCTCGTAGTTTGTTTGATCGAAAATCAGGGAAGGATCAGCGATTTCGACGGAGATGGAACCGGAGCCGATGCCTTCGCTAACCGTTTTGGTATCGCCGTCGATGGATGCCGCCAAATACCCGGCGGACGGCGCGTTGGGGGTGACAATGGCGGTGTTGATGTCCATATTGATGATATTTCCCACCAAATCTTCGGTGATGATTTTGGAACTCTCTGTCGGCTGTAAACCCTTTTCGCCGAAATCCGGATCGCCCTGGTCATAAGAAACCACCGCGTAATAATAGGTGACGCCGTTGACCACGTCTTCATCGACGTACGAGTGTTCCAATCCGCTGTCGCTTCCCCGCCAAAAGCTGGCCCCGTTGATGCCAACCGGGTCGGGCCCCGTGATGCCATCCACCAGGTCAAACTGGGCGATAGGCTCCCAATAAACCGGCGTGCCTTTGGAGTCGGTGATTTTTTTGATGTCATTGAACTGCGCCTCGGTGCTGCGATAAATCAAATAGCCTTCAAAATCTTTTTTGGGATTGCCGATTGAATCGGGCAAAAAAGGATCGCGGGACTGCTCGGCGATGGCATCCCAATACAACAGCACTTTGCCGTCCGCCGGCACGGCTTGCACAAACGGCTTGAACGGCGGTTTGGAAAAATTGTAGTCAGCGTTGTAAATCTGCTGCACGGTTCTTTTGTTGGTCACCAGGTCATCGAGATCAATCCCGTTGAGCAAGGCCATGGAGAAACGTTCCCGGAAACCGGAACGAAGTTCAAACGGACCGGCGCCAAACAGCATAAAAATATTCGCTCTCTGTAAGGTGGTGTCAAAATGATGAAAACTCATCATGCTGTAAATGCCCTCATCATCCTTCGGCCACCCCGCGCTGCCGCCCTCCAGCAGCCGGTAAATCGACATGCTGGTTAAACCGATCTGGTCGGATTCTTCAATATCGGTGCGATCAAAATTCGGTTCGCCGGGCGTGGGCAGGCCGTCGCCTTCACCCTCGTCCGGGCCGTTGTACTGCCGGTCAAAGGGGCCGACGCCGTCTTTGCCGAGATCGTCGTTCAGCGGTTCGCCGGTATCCCAAACGCCGTTGTCGTTGAGATCGTTAAAGGTTCTCCAATCATTGTCGTTATCGATGCCGTCATCGCGGCGTTCATCGATAATGCCGTCATCGTCGTTATCGATGCCGTCAAAGGGAATGCCCGGGCTTTCAAGGTAGGCATATCCCAGGTATCCCACCGGACTCCACACCCCAAAATCGTTGTTGCCGATGCCGTTGGAATCAAAGGCGTAGGCAATGTCCAGTAAAAGGTCAAACGAGGCGTTGTCGTCCCCGGAATCGAATGTCCCCCCAACGCCGACGTCCGTTAAAAAACCAAATACGGTTTCATTATATGTTGTATCCGACAGGTTTGTGATATCATAGAGCCAGAAAATAACATCTTCCGCCAGGACATGCGACCACTGAAATCCACGGACATCGACCCGAAGTCCCAGACCGCCGCGCAAGGAATCGGACTTGAGCGGTAAAAAATTATACGGCGGACGCGCCCATTCTCGGTCCGAGGCGTCATCGATGGCAAAGTAGGTTTCCAGATCGGCGTTTTTGACGCCGCGGCCAAAAAAGCCGTTCCAAAAGGTAAAATTGTCGATGTCGCCGTCGCGGTCGTCATCCCTGCCGGGCACGCCGTTGATTTCGGCTTCATTGATCCAGTTTTCCGCCGGCTGATCCAAAAAAGTAAAGACCGCATCTGACCATAAATCCGGCCAACTTCGGGAATCGTTGCTGATCGCGGGTCTATCGCCGGAAGGATTTGTGTAGCCGGGAATCGGCTCCCAGCCCCAGGGTTTACCGGTGACCGGATCCTTGTCGAAATTTCCACGGTACGCTGATGAAACGGGGGTGATAAATGTCGGAAGTCCGCCCACATTTACCAGCACTTTTGCACCCACCATCAAAGCAACGCCGTCTAAGTAGGAATGCCCGGAACCTTTGGGCCACTCGCCGGAAGGTTGATCCGGCCATTTTCCCACCTCCGCCTGGTTAAAATACATGGTACGGATGAGGTTGCCGTCCATGATGCCGCGTTTTCTGAGTTTGTTATCGCCATACGGTTCATTGCGATACGCCTCGATAACTTCCGGTCGTTCCTGGCTCCAGGCAGCCGACAGGCAACAGATTAAAAGCATCAAAGACATCAACCGTTTTTTATTGAGCATACATCCTCCGCTAAAGCGTTTATATCAAAATCACTAAATGATGTTACGCGCTTATTGCTTGTAAGCCCTTAAAAGAGCTATAAAAGGTTTTTAGCGTCTTTTCAGCCCCACGATGAATGATACTGTTGGCGAATTCATTTTCGCCTTCAAACTCATCCCCCAGCCCCCTCTCTTGCAAAGGGGGGAGTTCGAGCCCCCTTCTCTTTCAAAGAGAAGGGGGTTGGGGGATGAGTTTCTACAATTCGCCAACAGTACCATGAATCGTGGGGCTAACGCATTGTTTTATTTGACGCTATTAGCCCCGCCCTTTCCCAAAGGGAGCACTTTGTGCCAGGGTGGGGGCGTAATGAAATACCTGAAAA
>CAYVDX010000582.1:0-3405 GCA_964450485.1 uncultured Calditrichaceae bacterium | reverse complement strand
GATATTTTCCAATGCTTTGCAGTTTCGGGATCATCAAAGCCGGTATCAACCAGAATGGTGCGCCCGTTTCCCTTGATCACCCAAAAAAGCCAGGCAAATCGCACCGACTCGGACGATGAACCGCCGTAAAATACCCGGTCTTCGCGAAACGATGAATTGCCGTATTGGACGGTGTACACGCGGTATTGATTGGGAGCATCCGGCATTGCAATCGCGGTATCGCTGAACTGCCACGGCCACAACAATAAAGCAACCATCGTCAGGACAGCCGCCGCGTTTGCCAAACCCCGGATTTTTTGTTTGTCGATGGAAAGCAGCAGCATTCCCACCACGACGTAAATGACCAGGCCGGTTTGAAACGTCGCCCGAAATCCCCGCGCCGTGGAAATGTTCATCGCCAACGGCACCGCGATCGCGCTGACAGCGGCATTGATCGCAAACAACATTCCCGCGGTTGACTCCCGGAAACGGCTTTTGGAAATTCGCAAAACAAA
The DNA here is from genome assembly GCA_964450485.1 of uncultured Calditrichaceae bacterium. GTDB lineage: Bacteria > Calditrichota > Calditrichia > RBG-13-44-9 > J075 > JACKAQ01. The sequence continues at coordinate 2,911 of CAYVDX010000582.1, read as the reverse complement.
CGGAAAGGGAACGCCCATAAAAAATGCCAGCGGCGCCAAGGAAATCACCGACGCGGCAATTTTCCAGGGCAGCGGCAGAAATGCCCACGCCTGAAAAAACGCCGGCATCCATAATTCGTGAATTAGCAATGACAGCAGGATCAGACCCAGCGCGACATACAACCCCTTTTGTCCGATGCGCCCGCTCCAAAGGCTGCCCAGACCGGAAAAAATGAGCAGCGCGCCTAAAATTGTTGAAAACGTGATGGTTGGCGAGCCTAAAAAGATTTCATAACGCTGCATCAAAACGACTTCGATGAGCAGAAACCCCAGCCCGGTCAATGCCACAACAAATATAAACGGAAACGCGCCGCGCAATTTGCCACGGTCGGACGCCAAAAAAGACCAGAGAAACGGAATGAAAAACAGGAGCATCAGCAGGGTGCGGATGTAAACACCCTTGATTTCCCCGCGGGCGGGGTCAACGTCAAAATAAAAGGGGCGGTCATCGGTGATAATGGAAAGATTGCGCGCCCGGACAAATTTCTGATCGATTTCCCCCTTGAGAATGCGCGAATAATTCGTGTCAAAATGCTCGCCGGGGGCATGCAGCAGCGTGGTTTTTGCCGTGCGGATCGGTCCCACCAACTGCCCTTCGGCGCGTTCAATTTTTTTGATTTGATCGACATCGTCCAGCCATTGTTTCAAACTGGAAATATCCGCTTTCGTAAAGGGTGTTTTTTTCATCAGAATCTGGATGTAATTATTGCTGTTGGTGCGCCATTGAAACACAAAAAAATGCTGTTCGGGCCGATGACTTCCCCGCTCGAGCAGGGTTTGACGCATGGTTGCCAACAATTTCCAGACCGGCGCTTCCCGGCGCGGACGGCTCACCGGTTCTTCGATGATCACCACGCCGCGATCCGTGAGATGATCCAGATATGACGCAAACGCTTCTTTCGTGTAAAGATACTCCGGCACCGCCGCGCGACTCACCGAACTTCCCTGCGAAGCGTGGGTGTTCATCAGGGTGATCATGTCGTATCGCCGGTTGCTTTCTTCCACATAACTGCGCGCGTCGATCACGGAAACGTCGATGTTTTCGTAGCTGTTGCCGTTGTATTCCGCCAATTCGCCGGTCTGCAATTCGACGATGGCCGGGTTCATCTCAATGCCGTAAACCTTTTTGCCCAACGTCCGGGCGGTTTTGGCAATGCCGTCGCCGGAAAGCCCCAGGATAAGGATCACCGGATCGTCCATCAGGGTGTGCGGCAGGCGCGGATCAATGCGATATTTTTCCGCCGCGCGGTTGCGAATCGTGTCGATGATGCGCCCGTTTTCAAAGCTTTTCAGCGTGTGCGAACCGGGGGTTTTGCGAATTACGTCGTAACGTCCCACAAACGATGATCGCGAGAACAGCACGGTCGGCTTGGGATAATCCCGCTCCGCCTGCGTTCGGATCACATTCAGAAAATCGTGATCGATGTTTAAAAAACCGATGTAGGAAAAGCCAAAAAATCCCGTAAGTACTGCGTAAAAAAGGCGGGTTTTTATTTGACCGGCCGGCAGCGCAATGATAAAACAGGCGCAAATCAGAAAACTGAACGCGATCAAAAATATCAGGCTGCCTTCTTCCCGCAAACTGCCCAGCGCAGCGCTGACCAGCAGCGCGCCAATTGCCGCGCCGCTCAGGTCGATGAAATAAACCCGGTGCGATTTGGCCCGTACCAGGGCAACGGTGATCACCACGCTGCAAGCGATGAACGGCGTCATCAATAAAATTGAGGCCAATAGCGGGGTTTCCATCAGGCTGACCGAGGCGCCGAATGCCAACAAAATCGCAACCGGGAGCAGCAGGCTTGCGCCGATCATGGCGTGCAGGGGAAATTGACGGGCGGCCCGCCAGCCGATCAGTCCGCCGATGGCAAGCCCCAGCAAGGCGATGGAAATCACCGAGTTTGCGGTGAGATAATCGCCAAAAATGATCAGCATTCGGAAAAGAATAATTTGCAGAAAAATGACCGTAAAGGTCATTCCGCCGACACCCAAAAAAAGCCAAACCCGCTGCCGGTGATCGAAAAACGGGACAATTTCAGATGCTCGCGGCGATTCGCCGGCGTCCAAAACCGCTTTTTCCGCGGGCAAAACAACGCCGCTCACTGCGAACAAAAGAAACGTGCAGCCGAAAAGATACGCCAGCCCAAAAAACAAAAAGAATTCCGTCTCCCAGGTGCGATACATGCCGGGATTGGATACGGAAATCAAAAATAAAAACAGGGCGATCCCCCAACTGATTAACCAACCTTGCCCAAGTTTGTAAACGCCGGGAAATTCACGAAGCCTGCGCATCAAAAACCAGCCGAACAGCGCCAGCAAAAGGCTCAAAACCGCGCCGATGACAAACAACGCAAAGATGTCAGGCTTGGGGAGTCCCAAAAGGTGGAGACGATAGTGGAACCGGGTGATTTCCGTCGCGGAAAAGAACAACGCGGTGAGAGCCGCGAGCAGCCAGATCCAGCCGGTGCGCGGCGCAACGTTGTTTTTGCCGGGCTGCCTTTCCCGGTGAAACCCCACTAAGGCGAGGATTGCAACGCCGACCAACTGCATGGCGGCGAGCCAGGACGCCAGGGTTAAACTATTGTCAAAATTGAAGTAAGAGGCGCGCCCCTGCCCCCAGCGATATTCCGGCCAGAGCAAATGCGCAATGCCCAGGAGCATTTCAAACGCGAACAAAATGTAACAGCCGTATTTGAAAAAGGTGACCGCGTTAAAGCGATTTTCATTCATAAAAACGCACAGCAGGTTTTACAATTGTGATTGAATTATCCCGGTTTAACGGAATTTTCTGATGTCATTTTGATGCCGCTTGTATTTTCGCCAAATGCCCCCGGAATATTTAGCGATAAAATATCGAAAACAGCACAGGGCATAT
>CAYVDX010000581.1:0-3412 GCA_964450485.1 uncultured Calditrichaceae bacterium | reverse complement strand
AAGATTTTTTCGCTTTTCTTCTTCGGGGAATAATTCGGTTTAATTTTTTTGTCAATCGCTGCTTGCAGTTCGTCAAACTGTTGCCGGAAATGGGTAATCGCCGTCGAATCAGCGATGTTTTCAGCAATCAGGATTGCCCGGATCAGTCCGTGGGTTGACCGGTCGATTTCCGGCCAATTCCGCAGCATTTGCAGCTCCGTATCGCCGGCGCATTGCCGGTAAAATGTTTCCGGGACTTGTTGCGCCTGCATCACACCGAAAAAGAGCAAAAATGCGATCCATCGCCCAATCATTTGAAATGACATCATTCTACACGTTTTATAAATGAAGTTATTCTATTGATGCGGAAGCATGAATTTGTCCGGCATCAACTACAAAAGTATGAGTACGCATGCGCAATTGCCATGAAAAAAATGAAAAAGTTCAGGAATTATTCAAAAAAAGGCTGATCACATCTTTTTGTGAGTTATCCGACTGAATTTGTGAGAGATTGGCTCGAAGTTTGTCATTTTGAAAATCGCTGGATTTCATCGCGGCGATTTTGGAAATTGTCCGCGAAATTAAACATTAACGCACATTCACTCAAACCAAAGTTGAAATGATAAAAGCCATCGTATTTGATCTGGACGGGACGCTGGTGCAAACGGAGATTTTAAAGGCAATGTCCTACGCGAAAGCCGCGGTTAAATTGCGCCCAAAACTGACCGAGGCCGAGGTCATCAATGGCTTTAAAGAAGTGGTGGGAAAGCCGCGAAAAGTGGTCGCACAGGCATTGTTGAAAAAATTTAAATTGGAAAAAGCGGCCCACAAAAAAATGCCGCAATTTGAGGTAGCCGCGCCATGGCAGGCATTTGTGCAAATTCGACTAAAAATTTATCACGCGATGATTGATGACCCCAAAACGCTGCTAAAATATCGCTGTCCGTATAACATGGGGCTGCTCAAGTGGGCGCGAAAAAACCGTTTCAAAACCGGGCTGGCCACCATGTCGCATTGCCCGCAGGCAAATCGCGTTTTGAAAATCCTTGAAATTGAATCGCTATTTGATTTTATTGCCACCCGCGATGACGTGGAAGCAGGCAAGCCGGACCCGGAGATTTATGCGCTGGTCGCCGCGGAATTGAAACTAAAACCGCAACAGTGCCTGGTCATCGAGGATTCTGTTTCCGGCGTGCAAGCGGCGTTGGCCGCAGGCATGGGCTGCATCTCCGTCACCACGGATTTTACCCGGAAAAGCGTTTACGACAGCGGGCTGCTTCCGGATAAATGGATTATCGATGATTCCAAAAACTTGCGAAAAATCGTCAAAAAATATATCGACGTCGCTGCGAAAAAAAAGAAAGCGGGTTAATCCATGAATGACAAAAAAACGCTGCCGTATTTGCAAGTGGATGCGTTTACCACAAAAACTTACGGCGGAAACCCCTGCGCCGTGGTGTTTGACGCGGATGACCTGTCCGTTGCGGCGATGCAGGCGATTGCGCGGGAAATGAATCTTTCCGAAACCGCGTTCGTCCTGCGCTCGGAAGTCGCGGATTTACGCGCGCGATATTTTACGCCGGCCGAGGAAATCCCCCTGGCCGGTCATCCCACCATTTCCACTATTTACGCGATGATCGAGACCCGGCGGCTCGTTCCGGCTGCGCCAAAAACGACCCTTCGCCTGCAATTGGAAGCGGGCGTCATTGATGTTGACGTTTTGTCGGACGGCGAATGGCCGTTGATTACCATGTCCCAAATTACCCCGAAATTTTTACGACGGTATGTCGCAAGCGACGTAATGCCGTCGTTTGGTCTGAGCGTTTCCGACCAACTGTCTGGCGCGGAAATCGTCACGGTGAGCACCGGCACACCACAATTAATGGTACCGCTGAATTCACCGGAGGCGCTCAAACGCGCTCAATTAAACATTCCTGCTTATGAAAAACTTCGCAAAACCGGCGATTTTTTTAGTGCGCATTTGTTCGTGATTCAAGGAGCGACAGATCGCGGACAAACTTTTGCGCGGCATTTTGGCGCGCCGCCGGATTCGTTTGAAGACCCCTTCACCGGCTCCGCGACCGGGGGAATGGCGGCATATTTGTGGCGATTCGGCTTGATCGATTCGCCAAAATTTATCGCCGAACAGGGGCATTGGATGAACCGCCCCGGCGAGGCTTTTGTCGAAGTGATCGGCGAAAGAGATGCGATTGAAACCGTGAAAGTCGGCGGATACGCGGTAAAGGTAATGAGTGGGGAATTAATCGTTCCGGATTGATGCATCATTTTGTTTTTAATCATTTTGTCGTCAATTATTTTGTCTAAAAATCTATTTTCACAACGGCAAACCTCGATTTGTCAAAAGTCTAAAAAAAGGAGAAACGATGAAATTAGCAATGATCGGCCTGGGAAAAATGGGTGGAAATATGACGGAACGCCTGCTGCGCGACGGCCACGAAGTGGTGGTGTTTGACCTCTCCAAAGATGCGGTGAAAGCCGCGGAACAAAAAGGCGCGGTTGGCGCGGAATCACTAACGGATGCCGTTGCGAAACTGCCGGATCGCAAAGTGGTGTGGCTGATGGTGCCGGCCGGAAAGGTCGTTGAGAGTGTTATCGGGCAAATCGCACCGCATTTAAATGAAAATGACATCATCGTGGATGGCGGTAATTCCAATTGGCATGATACACAGGAGCGAGCCGCGCGTTTGCTGGAAAATGGTATTCGCTATATCGACTGCGGCACCAGCGGCGGCGTGTGGGGATTGAAAAATGGCTACTGCCTGATGTACGGCGGCGAAAAAGAAGCCTGCGATTTCGCCGAACCAATATTTAAAACCCTGGCGCCGCCGGAAGGCTATCTGTATTGCGGCCCCAGCGGCGCGGGACATTTTGTGAAAATGGTGCACAACGGCATCGAATACGGAATGATGCAGGCCTACGCCGAAGGCTTTGAAATTATGGAAAAATCGCCGTATGATTTGGATTTACGGGCAATTTCCCATGTCTGGCAGTTCAGCAGCGTGATCCGCTCCTGGCTGCTGGAACTGGCGGAACTGGCCTTTGCGGATGATCCGCATCTCGACGGCATCAAGGATTTTGTGCCGGACAGCGGGGAAGGCCGCTGGACCGTGCAAGCCGCCATCGATTTTGACGTGCCGGCCCCGGTCATCACCCACTCGCTGTTTGCGCGTTTTCGTTCCCGCCAGGAGGAATCGTTTGGCAACAAAGTGTTGGCAGCGTTGCGCAATCAATTTGGCGGACACGCGGTGAAAAGGAAGTAAAAAGTTGGAAGTAGGGAACGGTCGAGACCGTTCCTTGCGGTATCGCAATCGTTCCATGCGATGAATTGAAGAAATAAAAGTAAGAAGTATGAGGCGAATTTAGCAGCATTTATGATGCTTCCATTACTGAGCCGGGCATATTTATCCTCCGG
>CAYVDX010000580.1:0-3418 GCA_964450485.1 uncultured Calditrichaceae bacterium | reverse complement strand
CGTCAATATCGAATACATTATTATAATCAGCGTAAAGCGCTTCGTTATCGACCGGCGCACCACTGGCGATCCATTCGCCGTTGGCGTCCTGGGTCTCTTCCAAGCCGGTCATGTGGCATCCGGCGCAACCTTTTGGCATGCTGCGGTTGTTCCCGGCGGCATCCGCAAGCGTGGAAGCGGGTGTAAAAATCGGCAAATTGCTGGCGTCGTACCAGGCATCCGGATGATACAGCACATATTCATGGGTCTTTTCATTATACTGTATCGGGGAAATATAAAGCGCGGCGGATTCGCCCTGCGACGTATTGATTTTCAGCATATAACGCTGTTTGTAAAGCCCGCTGCCCCCATAAGTCAGGTAAACTTTGTGAGTAACTTCCCCGATCTTTATGGTGTAGCCATCCGTGGCGTTATATCCTAAAACGGGTGCATTGGGCTTGTAGGGGTCGAATGCGCTGGAAATGGTGTTAAAATCCAACCCGTCTTTAAAATCATCGACGCCGTTTTGATCGTAATCGGCGATCACGCCATACAGGTCCTCCATCGAATGAGAATCATCCGGCACATGTGAATAGCCGTTGGCCATCATTGAGGTACGCCAGCCGGTTTTATCACCCAATGCCGGGTTGTTGTGGCATTGCAAACATTTTTCCGGACCGACATAGGTCGCGGTCTGGGCGTTTGCAACTCCCCAACAGGCCAATAAAGCCAGACTCACCAAGAAAATACGTAACTGATGTTTCATTTTATAACTCCTTATCATTTATAGAAAACTTTGTTTGACTCATCGTTATACATATTTCATACCAAAATCTAACTCTGTGTTTAAGCCGTTGATTTTAAACAGCTTATATTGTTGTGTGGCGGGCCGGCGACACAGCAGGGCGGGACAATGATGTCGCACAAAAGCCGGTGTTTTATCCTAAGTTCAATAATAACAACGAATAACGGGTGAGGAACGGATGTCGCATGGGTGGCATGAATGTCTCAGTCGTAATTTGATTCAGTAGCGTTGCAATATCGATTTGTTGAACTTGTCGAAAGGGTGTCAAAAAGAATTTTAGGACGCTTGTGTTGCCACATTTTATCACCCGGGATTCTTCCTTAACAAGCCTTAGTTATTTGAGAATATTGATATTATATAAGATTTTTCAGGAGTTGTTGCCGCGCGGTTGTGGCATCACTTTAGCAATTATTTTAAAATTTATATGTATGTAAACTATTTATAAACAGTTGCTTGGTAAGGCTTGTTAAAACTGGCAGAAATTTTGTAGTTGTAAAAAGCGGTGTAATGGCTTTGAACGAAACGAACACCATCGGTGGCTTGGGATTTGTTATGCTGAAATTTGTAAAAAAATTCATTAACAAATATTTGCCAGGCGTTTACACACTCAAATTTCGCATTGAGATATTTGCGACCATTTCCCTGTTTTTGATCGTCGGGGGGCCGCTGTGGTTTTTGGTGAAGCAGTTAGACCGGAATTATGAGGAATTTTCCTCTAATATGATTGAAACCACCACGAACGCCGTGTATCAGTCCATCTTTGATGATTTAGTAATCAACAACCCGTCGGGCATTCAGAAAATTATCGAGAATTATGCATTGCAGCCGAATATTGAGCGGCTGAGAATCTACCGCCCCGATGGCGAAATCCTTTTTTCATCTCACCGGAATGAAATCCATGAAAATATTTTTAATTTTAAAGGCGATTCGATATTCACCCGGCGGTTTTTTGGGGAGAAAAACGAAACATTTGTGAAATACGGCAATATTTATGCCCATCAACACCCGCTGTATATCCAAAAAGAATGCCTGCCCTGCCACACAAACCAGGGGAAAACAATTGCATTTATGAACGTGCAGGTTGGCCTGAGTGATTCCGAATTTTTGTATGCATCCACCAAACGTTGGCTGATTGCCAGCGCCGTTTTTATGGTGCTGCTGCTCTGGCTGGTATTTAATTTTATGTACGAAAGCCAGATTGAGTCCCGTATCAAAAAAATTATGGGCGGTTTTCAAGCACTGGCCGGGGGGAATCTCAACTACCGGTTGGAAATGTCCGGGCGGCATGAGTTGGCGCGATTGGCCGCGGAATTTAACAACACCGTAAAAAAGTTAAATGCGGCAAAGCTCAAAGAAGAGAAATTAATCCAGGAAAATCTTGCCCGGGCAGATCGATTGATCACCATGGGCGAAGTAGCTGCCGAGATTGCGCACGAGGTAAATAACCCGGCCGGCATTATTCTTACCCGGGCGGAATTGGTAAAAGAGGAGCTGCAAGATAAAAACGGTCACACCGAAAACGTGGAAGACCTGGACATTATTATCGGGCAAACCGAACGAATCGCCGAGACGACCCGCCGCGTTTTGCACTATGCCAGAAAGCTTCCGCAATCATTTTCAGCCGTGGATTTAAACGAGGTGATCCGACATTCATTGGACATTTTAATGCCCCGGATTAAAAAGACAGGCGTTCAAATCACCGTAAACCCGCTGGTGGAACCGGCAATGATTCGGGGAGATGCGAATCAGTTGGAACAGGTTTTTTGCAACCTGATTAACAACAGCCTGGACGCGGTTCCCCCGTACCAGGGGCGCATTTTTATTGAAATTAAAACGTGTAAAACCCCCGAAGGCATTGAAGGGTTTTGTATCGTTTACAGGGATAACGGTCCCGGCATTCCGGCTGAAATCCGCGAAGCAGTTTTTACCCCGTTTTTTACCACAAAGGACGATGGAAAGGGCGCCGGCCTGGGGCTGTTTATCGTTCGCAATATCATCGCCAATCATAAAGGGCGAATTTATCTGGCTGATACCCAAGCCAACGGCGCGATCTTCAATATCGAATTGGGAGCATATCATGGCGAAAATTAATATCCTGGCCGTGGATGATGAGCAGGAAATGCTGGTCAGTTACCGGAGAATTCTGACCCGCGCGGGCTATGGCGTGCATACGGCCGCATCCGCTCGAGAGGCCCTGGATGCGCTCGATGAAGATCATACCTTTGTGCTGGTGATTTGTGATCTGAAAATGCCGGGCATGGATGGCATGGATTTGCTGCAAATTATTAAAAAAGATCATCCGTATTTGCCGGTGATTATGGTCACCGGTCACGGCTCGCTGGAACAAGGCGTCGAGGCGGTCAAAAGCGGGGTTTTTGATTTTATTGAAAAGCCTTTTTCAACAAAAAAGCTGCTCAAATCCGTGGAAGACGCCCTGATGCAAATTTCGCCGCAAAAGCAGGAAGGCGATGAGTGCGGCAATGGTTTTGGCAACATGGTTGGCAATAGCCCGGCGATGCAAAAGATTTTTGAAATGATCGGGAAAGTGGCTTACGGCAATGCCAATGTGATCATCACCGGGGAAAGCGGCGTGGGCAAGGAACTGGTCATGCGCTGCATTCACAAAAATTCGCT
>CAYVDX010000579.1:0-3419 GCA_964450485.1 uncultured Calditrichaceae bacterium | reverse complement strand
ACAAAGTGCTCATCGCCGTGAACGGTTATTTTGGCAATCGCCTGGTGGACATGGCCAGCCGTTACCGGGCAAAAATCGCCACCATCAGCCGCCCGTGGGGCGAAGTTTTTTCGTTGGATCAGATCGAAGCCGCGTTGAAAAAATTTCGACCGGCCATCCTGGGCGTCGTGCACGCGGAAACCTCCACCGGCGCTGCGCAACCGCTAAAAGGCCTTGGCGATCTTTGCCGGACATACGACTGCCTGCTGCTGGTTGACACGGTGACAAGCCTGGCCGGCGTGCCGTTATTCATCGATGAATGGAAGATTGATGTGGCTTATAGCGGCAGCCAAAAATGCCTGAACTGCCCGCCCGGCATCGCGCCGCTGACCATGAACGAACGCGCCATCGCCAAATTGAAAAACCGCAAAACCAAAGTCGCCAACTGGTATCTGGACATGACCATGCTGATGAATTATTGGGGCGGCAGCCGCACCTATCACCACACCGCGCCGATCAACATGAATTACGCCCTGCGCGAAGCCCTGATGATCGTCGCCGAAGAGGGGCTGGCGGAACGCTGGCAGCGACACCGGGAAGTTGCCGAAAATTTTTGGGAAGGGCTTGATAAAATGGGGCTTTCCTGCCATGTGGCAAGGGAATATCGCCTGCCCAGCCTGACCACGGTGCGCATTCCCGAGGGGATTAATGGAAAAGCCGTACAGCGGCACTTATTGGATGATTTCAATATCGAAATTGCCGGCGGACTCGGCGAGTTGGGCGGCAAAGTCTGGCGAATCGGTTTAATGGGCTACAACAGTCGCCCGGAAAACGTCATGCTGCTGCTCAGTTCCCTGAAGCTGGCATTGGCGGCACAGCACAAATAAGCTTTTGAAATCGCACTTTTATTTCTTGAACCTGGCGTTACGATTCAGCATGTATTATTTGGGGCTGTTTACAATACGGCTTTTCCTGAAATCACAGCGTAAAAACCTTGACGGTTTATTTACCGGGTGTACCCATTTCATGTTTTTGATACTTTTGGCGACATTTGAAAAAAACACCCGGGAAACCTTCAAGGTTTGTGGTGTTGAAATCCCCGGAAAACCGGTCTGATTCCCACAGCGCTGAATCGTAACCAATTTCTTTAGTAAATCAAATTTTCAATATTCTCATATATTTTCATCTCTAAATTTAATATTTACATTATCTTCAGCGCCTTCAGTGTTTTCAGAGGTGAATAATCAGGACTAAAAAAGGCGCTGCGCAAACCGATACTTTGAACATGGAATTTTGCATGAAACTCGCAGCCATCGACATCGGTTCGAACTCCATTCACATGGTGATTACCAAAAGCACCCCAAAAGGCGGCATTGAAATCATCGATCGTGAAAAAGAGATGGTAAAGCTCGGCGCCGGGGTATTCCGCACCCATCAGTTGAGTACGCGCGCGTTTAACGCCGGATTATTTACCATTCGTAAATATGTCAAATTAGCCGACAGCCATCACGTGGATGAGATTTTAGCGGTTGCCACCAGCGCCACCCGCGAAGCGCAAAACGGCGGGCGATTTTTGGATGAAGTCGTCGGGCAAACCGGCATTACCCCGCGGATTATTCCGGGCAATGAAGAAGCGCGGCTCATTTTTTTAGCCGTGCGCAACGCCATTAACCTGCGCGATGAAAATGCCCTGGTCATCGACATCGGCGGCGGCAGCGTGGAAATTGTGGTTGGCAACGCCCGGGAAGTGCTTTTTGGCGAGAGTGTAAAATTGGGCGTTCAGCGATTGCTGGATTTCGTCAAACACGATAAACCCCTCTCGCCTAATGCCCGCAAAACTCTGGAAACACACATTCGGGAAGCCGCCGCGCCGCTATTGAAACGCGCGCGGAAAATCGGTTACAGCCAGGTCATCGGCACATCCGGCACCATCCGAACGCTGGGCGAAGCGACGCTGCGCATCAACGGCGCGGAAATGGTACGTTCGGTAAACGCAGAAACCGTTGATGCGCGAAAATTAAAACGGCTGGTCAATAAATTAGTCAAAATGAAGCCGGGTGAGCGAGAAGCGATTCCCCGCATCAATTCCGAACGCACCGATACGATTCACCTGGGCGGCGTTTTGCTGCTGGAATTGCTGAAGCTTGCCAAAACCGACGGCCTCACGCTTTGCGACGCCTCGCTACGGGAAGGCGTGGTCCTCGATTATTTAGACCGCCATCCCCTGGATTTACGCATTTTTCCCGCGATTGCCAATGTGCGCCACCGCAGCGTTGTACAATTGGCCCGGAAATATGAACGCGACGGCCGGCGGGAAAACCACATCGCCAACCTGGCCTTGCAAATTTTTGACCAGACCCGCGAGCTGCACCAATTGGGCGTATTTGAACGAAGCATTTTATATTACGCCGCCCTGCTCAACAGCATCGGGCAGTTTATCAACTTCAAACAATATCACAAACATTCGCAATACATTTTAAACAATGCCCAACTGCGCGGTTTTACGGATGAAGAAGTGATGCTGATGGGATTTGTGGTGCGGTTTCATCGAAAATCCGAACCGCACAAGCGCCGTGAAGAGATTGAGCATCTCACCAAAACTCAACGCAAAACCGTGGAAATTCTGGCCGCAATTTTACGCATTGCCGTGGGTTTGGATCGCGGGCAAAATCAATTGGTTAAAAATATCGTTTGCGAAATCGGCAAATCCGAAATAAAATTGATTGTAAACAGCGATGATGATCTGGAGCTGGAAATTTGGGGAGCGCGGCGAAACAAAGAACCGCTGGGACGGACGCTGAACCGTAAAATCGTCATTGAGCACGCGCCGGCACAGACAAACATTAACGAACTGACCACAATTGTATTCGCAATTTGAGGAAGCTTTTATGCAGCAAAAAGAAATCAAATTTACCGTAACATTGGATGAAAATAAACAGCCGAAAAAAATCGAGTGGACCGCCAGCGACGCCGGTTTTGAAGGCAGCAAGCCCTGCCAAGCCATGATGATCCACCTGTGGGATCAGGATGCTAAAAGCAGCCTTAATTTTGACCTGTGGACCAAAGAAATGCTGGTTCAGCACATGAATGTGCACTATTTCTATAGCCTGATGAGCATGGCAGACAGCTATGAACGCGCCACCCGAAACCCCAGGGGCGCGGAACTGCTCCGGGAGTTTGCCCACCAATTCGCCCAGGAAACCCAGCCGAAATAAACTGATCGCATCAAATCTATCTTACAATTTTACCAAGGGCGCTTGATTTTCAGGGTAAGATCATTTCAATTTAGCGATTGTTACGAATTCGCCGGCGCTGCCCATCCACTGCGAAGCCTGTGCCGGAAATTTCCTCAAGCATGATTGCCATGGTGGACAATTACCGGTGTTTGCCTCATTCAAAAAAAATGTGCGTATTGTTTTATAATTCTTTTTTGAGTTGGG
>CAYVDX010000578.1:0-3423 GCA_964450485.1 uncultured Calditrichaceae bacterium | reverse complement strand
GCCACGCACATTGCATTTTTCAATACATCTTCCCGGGAAGACAACCAACCGGCGCGATTGGACGGTGTTGAACTGGGGGCAATTTCCTGGGAAGCCGTTGGAAACACCCAAACTCGTATCACTTTTCCTTTTGATGGATCAAGGTTGGGAAACAACACCGCCGCCTCACTTGAAGTTACTGCATTTTACGACCGATACTGCGACGCCGACTTTCTCGATGATTGTGAAGAAAATTGTTTTAATCATAATCTAAGTAGGGTAATACCGTGGAATGACATTCAAAGCGATCAAGACGGCGACAACAAGCTTGTGATTACAGTAGATATTCCAAACGTTGAAAACACTGATATTTGTCCTCAGGGGGGGACTATCCCGTTAGGAGGACATATTGATCAACTCTTTCTCAAGGTAAAAAACACATCCGGTCTTTCATTCCCGGAATATGCCAAAAAATTGGACAACATCAAACTCTATCGCAAAATCATCGACGCCAATTTCCAAACCGATTACGACAACGCAAATTACACCACGGTATTGGAAGGCGTTGATTTCCAATACGATCCCACCAAACAACTCCAGGCCGGCAACCCCAATTCCAATGCGCCGGGCGGGACCAAGCTGACCCTGACCGGGATACAAAAGCGTGGTTATAATTTTGCCGCTTACCTGCCGGCCACGGCGTTTGGCTACAGCGCTCACAACCCGCCCTGGGGGCAGCACAAGTGGGATTACTGGAACGGATATTCTTCAATATCGGACGTTAGCAAACATTATAATTCTCAATTAAAGTCAACAGCAGACATGGATGCAAGCGCATGGTTACTTACTGAAATCCATTCACCGCTTGGCGCAAAGACCATGATTGGGTATGAATCTGACCAAATTAATAGAATCGTTCCAAGTGAAAGCTATATCACGGTTAATGATTTGTGGAAAATCGCAAAAAAAATACCTGTGAGTTATTTAAACACCTATCAAGTCGTAGTAAATGATATTGATCCGAACGGAGATTTAGCAGTCATTAATGAGTTATATGAAGCCGGATTACAATCTTGTTGGATAGTTGCACGGCTTGGTACGGCACCGAACTATAATTATACCCGTTTTGAGTGCAAGATTAACTCTATTAGTCAACAAATAATCGATTTACTTGGTGACACTTTAACAAATTATGCCGGCGCCAGTTATTTTTTTGTTCCGAAAGTAATGTTTGGCGGAGGAAGCAGGGTTACCTCAATAACATTATCCACGACAGATCGCTCACTAAAGACCAGGTATAAATATCAAACCGGAGTTACAGGTGTTTTGTCAAGTGAATATGAAAAATTAAAATATCCGGAATTTCAAGGACTTTATGACAAAGGTATGTTTGTGATGGGTAGCTTCAATTCCCTTGTACAACTTCCTTCAATTGGCTATGCGACTATTACGGTTTCTGAAGTAGATGAAAGTACTGAAAAAGTTTTAAACGGCAAAACCGTTCACCGCTTCTATACGGCAAAGGATTATCCGCTTGCTGTTACAGAAGGATCACCCGAGCCCGACAACCACATCAAAATCGTCGATAAATCCAGCATTTACGGTCGTCCCAAATCCACAAGCATTTACGGACTGAAAGCGGGGCGCACCGGGGAAAACGACAATGACTATTTCATCGTAAAAACAGACAATTTCAATTACCGCTTTAGCGATGAACTGCTCAACAACACGGTGAAAGTCTATAAAAAGGATGTTGACATTACCGCGGACAACCCCACCCTGGGCCTGACCCAGCAAAAATACAAAACTCAAAACGGCGACGACCCCGAAAAAACCATCGAGCACATTCGCCAGAATGCCTTTATCACCGGCACAACATCCACGACCTATTTTTATCACCAGGACGAGACGCCGGCCGGATCCGTCGCCGTGCAAACCGACAACCTGGCCTGGGACGCCATTTCCGGGCAGTTATTGGTTTCGCGGGTGACAACCTCCAAAGGCGAAAAACAGGTCAATGAGAACATTCCGGCGTATTGGCATTATGGTGACATGGAAACCAAAAACATGCTCACCCAATCCGCCGGGAAAAAATCATACCTGCTGCCTTCCGGCCAGGATTTTTTAACCCATAAAACCAACGACACCCACGATCAATTCCTGCAATCAGCCGAAGCAACCACCTGGAAAGACTGGGGCAACGGCCGGTGGCGGGTAAACGACAGTTACACCGCCTTAAAACATGGCAGCGCATTTTCGGATTTTTCCGACTGGATAACCTACAACAACGAAGAAACCGCCCCGGAAAACGGGGATTTTATCGGCGCAAACCACGATTGGATGCGCACTTCCAATATCACCCAATACGATGATTACGGTCATCCCATCGAAGAACGCGGTATTGATGGAACTTATACCGCTTCGTTGTATGGCTACGAGGGCGCGCTGCCGGTGGCGATTGCCAGCAATGCGAGGGTGAATGAAATTGTCTTTGATGATTTTGAAGACGGTAATACCTCGAAAAAACATACCGGCGAACTGGGCAATGAACTTACCGCCGCGTACAATACGATCCATTTTACGCCGGGCGTCGATCCGAAAACGGGCGGAAAATACACGGTTGAAATTTGGGTCTTGCCCGGTCCGGCGACCTCCGCAAAACTTCGATCTACCTCCAACGGCAACACCGTTGAGGCGCAATCGGTTGGTGCGGTTTGGCAGGTGTTAAGCCTGTCCAATATTGATAAAAATGCCGCCATTGATGTAAAAGGCGCTGATGGATTCATGGATGATTTGCGGATTTATCCCGAACGCGCCACCATGTCCACTTTTACATACGATCCCAACACCTGGCAAGTCACTTCCATGACAGACGCCAACAATATTACCACTTATTACGAATACGACGAGGGCGGACGTTTGGTACTGGTGCGTGATCAGGATCAAAACATTCTAAAACAACACACTTACCACTACGCCAGAAGCACAAATTAAACCAGGAGGAATTTTAAAATGAAAACATGGACGAAATCACATTTTTTGATTATCTTTTTGCTTAGTTATTGTTTCCTGACAAGGCTTTATGCGCAAACAACTTATGAGATAACCCAGATAACCGTTTTAAACGCTTCAACAATCAGGATGAATGTTGTAAAACACGGGACAGATGCGCCAGCCAGTCTTAACTGGAAAATTAATGGTGGTTTTATTCTGTTAAACAGCAATGAAATACAGCAATTAGAATCTAATGGATTTTTAGATTTACCGATAAATCTTACCTATAATGGCACTTATACCCTGATCCTAAAAGCTGTTTTTGATACCCTACCCCTTATCACAGGTTTTTCGGAAATGGATTTCTTTTACAATTTCGGGTTAATTGCATCGGGATTTAACTATGTTTGGTCTCAAAATATTTTGACGCCGATTGATAATGTCGCGGAG
>CAYVDX010000577.1:0-3424 GCA_964450485.1 uncultured Calditrichaceae bacterium | reverse complement strand
TCTGCACATTCGACGCAGAGCGTGGAACGAGTCAGCAATTAATCGTCCATTTAACGGTAGGGAACGGTCGCGACCGTTCCTTGCTTTTTTGCCTCAGAACGACGCACCGGGCACAAAGGAAACCAGCGTGTTCACGATAAACCGCGCCCCAAAAATAACGATGGCGGCGATGACAATGCCGATCAACTGGCGTTTGGCTTTTTCGTGCCGTCCGCCGTCTGCGCTGGCCATGTTCAGTCCGGCAATGATCAGCGCAATGACCAGGATGGGCGAAGCGATCAGGATTAAACCGTTGGTTAAATTCTCCAATGCTTGTAAAACCGTTTGCATTTTTTCCTCCTTTGCATCTGTTTATTTTGTCGAAAACATGAGTTCCGCAATGTTCATTCTCAGGCGACATCGGCCGTCGCATTTTCCGCGGTCCGCCGACCGTTGAAAGACATCAGTGAATCAAATTTGAAATACCCGGTTTTCAGAAACGTGAGGATGGCGGGGCGGCGAAAATGCAGCAAACAGCGCCCAAAATCCAATTTCCGGAGATGTGTTTCCAGCGATTTTTCTTCGGCTTCGGGGTTGTTTTTATTGATCTTGCCGATTCGCTCACTTACCGTTTCCAGGCTTTGCGGGCTGTTCAGCCGAAAGCAGCAGAGCGCGTTGGTTTGGTTCGCTAACTGTTCCGGAAAATCCTCCGGCAAACCCAGCTTCGGGTCGGTTAATTCCTCGAGTGATTGATTGGCATAGCAGACGCTAACGCCCGCGTTTCGGCAGGTTTGCAGCAAATCGATAAACCGTGGGCTAACAAATTTGCGCATTTCGTCCACGACCAACAAGCCGCCGTCATTGCCGGCGTCGCCGTTTTGTGCGCCGATTTGCCCAAAGGCGTGTTTGATATCCCGGAGAATCAGCAGCCCTAAAAAACGGCTGACTTTTTCATTTTCATGCGTCGGCAGGGTAAAATAGCAATCTTTGCGGCCGCGATAAATCGCCGCGATATCGATGCGCGGATTATCGCTGTTGAGCAACTGTCCGTAACCGGCGCTTTCGATTTCGCTTAAAATTTCGATAAAAAAAGCCATTTGGGATTGCATCGCCGGAAAATCATCGATGATTTGGGCGAGGCCGTTTTGTAAAAAGGACTCATCGATCCGGCGGTATTGCTTTTGCAAATATTCCCGCGAATGAAAATAGCGGAACAGTTCCCGAAAATTAAAATACCAGTGGCATTGCGCCATGGTTTGCAAAAACAGGGTCAAAACGTGATCCAACCGTTCCCGCACCGCCGGCGTCCGTTCGTGCCAGTCGATGCCGGCCATGATTTTTTCCTTGACAACGCCGGCGGAACCGTTCAACAGCGGATTGTAAGTATCGCTGCGGGAAATATCCGCCGGGTTGAAATAGAGAATATCCTGCCCCTGCGCCAGCGACGCCGCGATGGTGTAAAATTTGTCCACATTGCGCCGCGAGGCTTTTCCGTCCAGCACAAATGTGGCCACATTCCGGCGAACTTCCTGAAACCACAACGGTTGAATGAGACTTTCGGTTTTGCCGCTGCCCGGCTCCCCAATGATTTGCAAATGCCCTTTCAGCCATTGCCGTTTGGCGTAAAATGGTCGTCCTTTGCGCCGCAATTCCAGACCAAGGAATATTTCATCCGCCTCTGCCCGCTTTGCAAAACGCACAATGTTGACATCATGCACCGCGCGATCCCGTAAATTTTCCGCCCGGTTAATCGAAAGATGTGTTTTGGTTAAACGGTAGGTTAGCTTTGTCATAAAAAACAGCGCAAACAGGCAGGCATACAAGGAACCTGTGAATTTCCACACCTCAAATTTTCCGCTATTAAAAAAAACGAATAGATAATTTATCGGAATCATCAAAAAATTAACGGTTTTGGCAACATCATTATAAATCATCTTTGGAAAAATTTGCCAATGACTGCCCGCGGCAGACCAACTTTGGGTGATTTGATAAAAAGCCAGTGATTTTTGAATGAAATAAATGACCGAAAATGCCAGAAGCGCGTATTTTAACATGCGGCGAAACCAGATGATTTGGCGCGCGATTTCCAGGTTATATTTGCGGAAAATGGCGGGAAGGAAAAGATATTCAAAAATCTTATCCGCCAGGTACAAGGGGAGTAAAAATGGCAGGGTCACAATGCTGACGATAAATTTTAAATATACCATCGCCCCAATTTTCCCATGGTTAATTTCCAGGAACAGCTTGCCCAATGTTGCGATACCAATAAATTTTTGTCACAAGTTGCTCAATGTTGACAAAAGCAAGATTTAACTACCGGGATAAAAAAACGCCCGAAATTTTTTGATAAACCGCAACGACTCTTTAAGTGAATTGAAAAAATGTGAATTGGGAATGATCCGGTTTGGATAAAGTAAGACCGTTCCCCCTCAAAAATAACCCGAACAACGAAATGCTGTCATTGAGATAAACACATTTCGATATCCAATAAATTCTATCACAAATCTTGTTCCAAAGTCGGAAAAACGGTTAGGAAATTTTTTTACAAAAGGCTATAAAAAATTGATTCTTATAGAGTTGTAAATAGTTTTGTTGGATTTTATATCGAGATCGTCGCGTTTCAATTTGCAACGTTTTGTTGCAATCGGTAAGTTACTGTAAAATTTTTTCGGGAATTTTTAATTGGTATGTGAAAAGTTTGCACTACTATCCTGAATAATTCATAAACCGGTCACGAAGTGATCCCTTTGGGAAAAGACGCAGAGACGCTAAGCTCTTATAAATACAGACATTACGAAATATTGATGATACATTTTCAAATCATAGTTCTCAAAACTAAAGTTTCATTATATTATTTTATAACTTATTTATTCTCAGCATTTTAGCGGCTCTGCGGTAATCGTTTTGAATAATACAGACTATGTGAAAAATTTATACAACCTGTAAAAATTGCATGGAAACGGATTCATCGATTGGCGGGGAAGCGTTACCAGTCATGCAAAAAGTCATGCATCGTTTTGGGAATGAATACTGTGGGTTATAAAATGTGTGAAGTTTTGTGGTGAGGGCAAAAAAAATCCGGGAGGTGACTTCCAGTCATCATCCTCCCGGGAGGGTTCAAGGGAGAAACTGTATGTTAAACATTTGCTTTGTCAATTCATATTCACTGCACGAGCAATATAATATGCCGGTCGGCAAAAGCATAGCGTAATACTCTGCAAAGCTTGTAGTAGTTTTGCAAAAAAAGCATAGCAATAGTTGGTTGGGGGGTGTTTTTTTTATTGAAAAAAACAAAAACGAGCAAAGCCGGGATTGACAATGCTCGTTTGAACTGTCGTTAAAAAAAATACGATTTTACCCGTTTTCGGAAACAATACAGGCTGATTTTTTTGGGTTAACTCAGTAATTTTGCCAGAATAATTCCTAAAATCAACCAAACCGGGAT
>CAYVDX010000576.1:0-3428 GCA_964450485.1 uncultured Calditrichaceae bacterium | reverse complement strand
TGGATGATAAAATTAATGGAAGCCTTCACCCTGAAGGTTTTTAACATGATACCCTTGCTGGCACAGTAAAAAATGGTGATTAACGAACATCTGCTGTATTTGTTTTTTTTGATTTTGGTGCGAACAACATCAATGTTTATGACCGCGCCGGTGTTTTCACAGCGCAGCATTCCCGCGCGCTATAAAATCGGTTTGGGTGGATTAATGGCAATCTTGTTAACGCCGGTGGTTAACGCAATGCGTGTCGATTTGGTCTTTGACCAGGTAACCGTTGTCGCGTTGATTTTCAAGGAAATCCTGACCGGCGTATCGATTGGCTTCACAATGTCGTTGCTTTTTGCCGGCGTCGTACTAGCCGGTGAGCAAATCAGCATGGACATGGGCATTTCCATGGCCCAGGTTTTCGATCCGAGCGTTTCCCACAACATGTCGGTCATTGCCACGCTGAAAAATATTTTTGCGATTCTGATATTTTTGATCATTGATGGACATCACTTTCTGGTGCAGGCAGTTGCCTATAGTTATGAGGTTGTCTCCATTGGCGATTGGCAGCTATCGTCGTTCGCGGCGGAAAAGATGTTTCGATTATCCGCCCAGGTTTTTATCATCGGAATTAAGATGGCGGCGCCGATTATCGTGGCGCTGTTTTTAACCTCGGTGGCAATGGGCATCATCGCCCGCGCCGTGCCGCAAATGAACATTTTTTTTGTTGGATTTCCCATCCGGATCGCGGTCGGTTTTTTGTTTTTAAGCCTGGGCTTGCCTTTGTTTATTTACCTGTTCCAAAAGTTGCTAAACAATTTTGAACAGGATATCATTTATTTGTTAAAGGTGCTTTGATGGCGGACAGTTTCCAGGAAAAATCTGAACAGC
The DNA here is from genome assembly GCA_964450485.1 of uncultured Calditrichaceae bacterium. GTDB lineage: Bacteria > Calditrichota > Calditrichia > RBG-13-44-9 > J075 > JACKAQ01. The sequence continues at coordinate 2,555 of CAYVDX010000576.1, read as the reverse complement.
CAACGCCCAAGCGCCTTGACGAGGCGCGCCAAAAAGGGAATGTTGCCAAAAGCATGGAGGTCAATTCGGCGCTGGTGCTGATATTCGGCGCCGGTTTATTGTCGGTCACCGGAAAACCGCTTTTTAAAAGCATTGCCGCTATTTTTTATGCCATTTATAGCGGCGGTTACATGGTTGAGTTAAACATCGAAAACATCATCCATTACATGCTAATGGGACTCGAAAGCATCGGCGTGATGACGCTCCTTTTTATGACGGGCATTATGTTTGTCGGATTAGCATCCAACTTTTTGCAGGTTGGCTTTCTTTTTACCTTAGAGCCGCTGCAGCCCAAATTTGAGAAGCTGAATGTGGCGAAAGGGTTTCAAAAAATCCTTTTTTCCAAGCGTTCCCTGGAGGAATTGATAAAAAATTTGTTGAAGTTAGCGATTGTTGTAACCATTGGCTACAACGCAATCATGGGCTACAAAGATGATCTTTTACCACTCTTCGATCAAAATATCAGCCAAATCGCCGGGTTGATGGTGGACGCCGCCCTGGCGGTGACGTTTAAAATTGCCCTGGCGTTGCTGTTGATTGCCGCGGCGGATTATGCCTTTCAGCGCTACGAACATGTCAGCGGCATGAAAATGACCAAGCAGGAAGTGAAAGACGAGCACAAGCAATCGGAGGGCGATCCAAAAATTAAATCGCGCATTCGTTCAATGCAAATGCACATGACCCGAAATCGCATGATGCAGGACGTCGCCGCCGCGGATGTGGTAATAACCAACCCGACGCATTATGCCATTGCGCTTAAATACGAAACGGACAAAATGGTCGCGCCCCTTGTGGTTGCCAAGGGGCGGAATCATATCGCGCTGAAAATTCGCAAAATTGCCGAAGAAAATAATATCCCCATCGTGGAAGACCCGCCATTGGCCCGGGCGCTTTACAAAATGGTTGAACTGGGAAAGGAAGTGCCGGAGCAGTTTTTTCAAGCCGTCGCCGAAGTGTTGGCGTACGTTTACAAAGCGAAGAACCGACGGTTGGATTCATAGTCTGCATTATGCACAGGTTTTATGTAAAATGATTTTAACGTACTGTAATATTTGATTTTATCTTAAAAATTTCGGGTAATAAAGGATTCGGCGGAATGATTTGTTGGCGGAATCATTAAATTCATAAAAAATAATCATTCTGCCCTTAATTATTCCGCTAAGAACCGTATTTATGAATTAATCAGGATAGGCAATAAACAATAAATAAAAAACAATTAACGATTATCAATTATCAATGAGCGCATGTTAAAAGGCAACAGTGACATTTTTTTAGCGTTTGGCATCATCCTCGTGCTGATGCTGATGGTGATTCCCCTGCCGTCGATAATTTTGGATGTTCTGCTGGCCGTGAATATCTCCGCCGCGCTGGTGCTGCTAATGGTTTCGCTTTATTTAACGAGCCCCTTGGAGCTGTCCGTTTTTCCCAGCTTGCTGCTGATCTTAACGCTGTTTCGACTATCGCTAAACCTGGCTTCCACTCGCTTGATATTGGGAGAAGCGTATGCCGGAGAGATCATCCGCGCATTTGGCAGTTTTGTCGTCAAGGGAAATTATGTCGTCGGTTTTATTATTTTCCTGATCCTGGTAATCATCCAATTCGTGGTAATCGTAAAAGGCTCCGGACGTATTGCCGAAGTGGCCGCGCGTTTTACCTTGGACGCCATGCCAGGAAAACAAATGAGCATCGACGCGGATTTAAACGCGGGCACATTAACCGAAGATGAAGCGCGCGAGCGGCGGGTGCAGATTGCCCGGGAAGCGGATTTTTACGGTGCGATGGACGGGGCAAGTAAATTCGTTAAAGGAGACGCCATCGCCGGTCTGATTATCACATCCATCAACCTTGTCGCCGGGTTGATCATCGGCATGGTCCAAAAGGGAATGGGCATAACCGAGGCGCTGCAAACCTACAGCTTGCTGACCATTGGCGACGGGCTGGTATCGCAAATTCCCGCGCTTCTGGTGTCCACCGCCGCGGGCATGGTGGTGACGCGGGCAGCCAGCGATGAAAATTTGAGCAGCGATTTAAGCACCCAGCTTTTTGGCAATCCAAAAGCGTTGTACATCACCGCCGGAACCCTGACGATGTTTGGCTTTACCCCCGGTTTACCGACCATTCCTTTTCTATTATTGGCGGGGATCATCGGTTTTGTTGCGCATACCATGCGTCAGCGGAAAATCGATGAAGCCGCGGCGGCGGCACAACCCTTGCAACAGGAAGCAGAGCTACCCGAGGCGAAAGAGAAAATTGAACATTTGTTACAGGTTGATCCGCTGGAATTGGAAATCGGCTACAACCTGATCGGGCTTGTCGATACGGAACAGGGCGGCGATCTGTTTGAACGGATCACATCGATGCGCAAGCAAATTGCCGTGGAGATCGGCATCATTGTCCCGCCCATCCGGGTGCGCGATAATTTACAATTAGCGCCTGATCACTACGTCGTCAAAATACGCGGGATCGAAATCGCGAATAATGATATTGTGATGGGACATTTGCTGGCCATGAATCCC
>CAYVDX010000575.1:0-3430 GCA_964450485.1 uncultured Calditrichaceae bacterium | reverse complement strand
CCGGTTTTTGCCGATCAGGCCTGGCGCAGCTACGGACTCGTTTACGCCTGGCCGCTGTTTTTTTATACGTTTTTTTACAATCCGCACCAGATTTGGGTCGTTTGGGGCGTGTTTCTCACTTTTGTGCTCATCCCGATTTTTGTGCTGTTCCACGGCAAGCGCTACTGCTCCTGGATTTGCGGCTGCGGCGGTTTGGCGGAAACATTTGGGGATCGCTGGCGGCATTTTGCGCCCAAGGGAAAAACCGCCATCAAGTGGGAAAAAATGGGAACCGGCGTCCTTGTCATCGCGGCAATTATCACGGTGATGGTGCTGCTAAAAGGCATGTTTGGGCTGTTCGTCGGAACGGCGGAGTTATCCCTGCGCATCTATTCGTTGCTTGCGGACGTCTGGCTGGTGGGCATTTTGCCGGTGACGCTTTATCCGTTTTTAGGCGGAAAAATTTGGTGCCGCTTTTGGTGTCCGCTGGCAAAACTGATGCAAATTCAATCGAAATTTTATGCCAAATTGGGCTGGAGCCGTTTTCATATTCACGCCAACGATAAGTGCATCGCCTGCAACGAATGCTCGCGCAATTGCCAGGTGGGCATCGATGTGATGTCCTACGCCCTCAAACAGGATGTGCTGGATAACGAAACATCGTCGTGCATCGGCTGCGGCATTTGCGTCACCGTTTGCCCGATGGATGTGCTGCATTTTGGTCCACAGGAGAAGCCGCACAACGTTACGCTAATTGGGGAAATGGGTGGAGCGTGAGGCGTCCCCGGTAAAAACATTTCCATCCCCGGAAATAAATCGGGATCAAATCTTCAATGATTTGAAGGGCGAGAAGTAAAAAGCCAGCGTCATTTATGACGCTTCCTCTACTGAGCCGGGTGGGTTTATCCCCCGGCGGATTTCAGTACTAAATATTTCACCGCTTGAATATATCCCGCCGGTTTCGTAATCTAAAAAGACTGCTTTGAATGCCGCAATTCGCGGACATTTGTTATAACAGGGGATGGCGGTCAATCTTTCCGAAAAAAAATCTACACGAATTTAACCAGAGGCAAGCTAATGGCAAAACGTGCCTGTAAACAAAATTCTCCGGCAAAAAGTGGTGCGGAAAGCCGGGGTAAATTTGAGTTTCCGCTGCGGGAACCCGGCGACCGGCTGAAATTTTGGTTAAACCTGATCATTTTTCCCATCGCGCTCACCGTCATCGCGGCGACAATTTTCGGCTCGCTGATTTATGGATGGGAGTGGCGCAGCTTGTGGATTGCCGGGCTTAATTTTTGCGCGTTGCTGATTTTCATCCTTTTGCTCTGGGTAACGGAATGGCTGGCCATCAAAGAATATTCTGAAAATTGTGAAAAAGCCATTTATTACGGCCGCAATTTGTTACTGTTGGGCATCATCGTGGTGATGTTTCCCCATGCGATTGTCGCGCGTTTTTTTAAAAATTTGCACCAATCACATGGGGAATATATAAGCCTGTTCGTTTTGTTAGGGATCGCTACCCTCTATTTTATAATGGCGTTGTTTAGTTTGCGAAAAACTGCGTTGCAGGATGTCCAAAGCGGCGCCAAGCCACGGCAGCGGAAACACTCCCAAAAATGGCTTTGGTTTGAAACCATCACATTTATTGTGGTGCTGATGGGCGTTGTGATTATTGAATTTTGGTTTATTACCGCCATTGGGAACGACACGAATTTACCATTATATCCGCATCAAATTATTGTTGATGATCTGAAATTAAATACGCTAATCCCGAAAACCGAGCTCAGGGCAATTGCGGCGGTCGCCAGCTCATGCCTCGTTTCGCTGATATTTTTCCTTTGGGCCTGCCTCGGCAATCGTTTGATGAAGGAAATTTTAGTCCCGGTTACTTTTCACGAACGCGACGTGGAAGGCGTGGTGTTTAAAGCCTATCGCTATCTCTGGCAATTTTTCCGGGCTGTGCTGTTAAAATACTCATTTCTGCTCGTTGGCGGCAGCCTGATTACCTTTTTTATCCTCATCGCACCGTTGATTTTTTTTATCGCAAAACGTTATGAATTTGTCACGTTTATTGTTGGCGCGGATCAACTGATCTGGACGCTGGGTATTTTTATCGCCTGGTTCAGCCCGATTGTTTCGTCCGTGGTGCAACCGGATGAAACCTTTGGCGAATTTTTTAACCAACGGCTGGCAAATTTTCTAATGATGGTGCAGGGGCATATCGTGGTGATCGGCTTTGGCAGTCTGGGTAAGCGCGTGGTAAACCGGGAAATCCGCGTGTTGAGCCATAACGAAACGCCGTCATCGGAAAAAGGAGATTCTCACGAAAAAAATAAAAACGGTTCGTGGCAACGTTTTAAAAATTTTTTTGGGAAAAGCGATTCAGAAGCGTTTATGCACGTGGTCACGCCGGATGTCCGGCTGGAACGGTTGTGCCGGCGCATCGTGATCATTGAGCGAGACCCCACGGATATTGTTTATTCCGCGGAAAACAGTTTGTTGGGCGCATACGGCGTCGTCGGCGCGGATGTCCAAACATATCTCAGCAAGGATTTACAGGGCGAGGTGATTCATCCGGAAAAGCGCGAGTTAGTGCCGGTCATCATCGGGGAAGCGCGCGAGCCGTTCATCAGTTCCCGCGTGAACCTGGAGCGTTCGGTGCTGATCATCAGCGCGGTCCCGGACAGCGAAACCGTGCAAAGCATCTTCGACCGGGCCAGCCGCGGAAACATCAATGCCATCATCAACGTCAGCCGCACCGACCAGATTTCCTACCTGAATTATCGCGCCCGGCATCGTCCCATCGTATTGGTTTATCCCAAACACAACCAGGGCAGCGCCCTGGGTCATCGCTTGTGGGCGGCCATGTTAAAAATCCGCTCCATCTATCGCCAACAGATGAAAACAAAACGGAATTGGCCGAGAGTTTTGATTGTCGGCAATAGCAAATCTAATCACTTTATGATCGAAACGCTGTGGCCATACCTGCCCGGCAATCACAAAAGCCGCGCAAAACTGGTAAAAGATCACTTTGCATTTATCGTGATTTCGTCGGAAGCCTCGCCCGGTCACCCGGAACTCAAACAAAAACCACCATCAGCCGATCCTTTTGATATGTTTTGGCCGGAATCTTTTTTAGCCGGCGGACGCTTCCGCGATGACGTGAAGGGTGAGCAGGGCCTATTTCCGCTGAACTTAAACACCCGACGGTTAAATGAAGTGGATGTCAAAGCCATTCTCGAATGTATTGCCGCCCATCAGCCGCATATTTTGTTGATCAATCACGATGAATCACAAAAATCTTCCCAACTGCTGCTACGCTGCATGCGCGCGGTTGAAAAACTGAAGGTAAGGGATTTCAAAAATTTTAACATGCCGATGATTTTGCTTTCGGCAACCCAGGGAGATGGCCGGGAGCGCTTTATGCTGGGCGACGCCTCGCGTTTTTATG
>CAYVDX010000574.1:0-3436 GCA_964450485.1 uncultured Calditrichaceae bacterium | reverse complement strand
TCCCGGCAATCCGGGAGAAAACTGAAGATTGGAAAATATGACCCAAAACGATTTGCCTGACATTCCCGATGACGCGCTGATAAGCATTCCGGTGTTGCAAAAACATCTGAAACGCGTCAGTTATATATATCTCGAAGACGGTTATTTTGCGCCGCTGCCCGGTGAAGAACTGACACTGCCGCATGATCACATCGCGGCAATTTTAGCGGACAAATGCCCGGTTAGCTTCCTGAGCAACGGAGAATCATCTGATCTCGACGCTTTTTTTACCGAAATACCCTGTTTCTATCTCAGCGAAGCTGGCTGGCGGCAGGCCAAAAGCGGCTTTTGGTTTGTTGATCCTTTTGCGTTGCGTGGGAAAGTCGGCAGCAAAACTTACCTGCTGGCGGTAAACCCGGACACGAAGATGTATCTCTGGCAAAACGGACGGGTGGAATTTTTGCTCAGGGAAGATCACGCCTTTCATTCCGGCATCGAAATGACCGAACTGGCGGATAAAGAAATTATCGAGATGGGACCGTATTATTTGATGCGTACATTGCTGGACGGCGTGTTGAGTGACAGTAAATTACATAAACTGCTCGCTAAAAACGCTGGAGGTTTTTGATGCAGCCGGCGTTTCTCGCATATTTTAAAACCGCCAGCGTTTCAAACCTCCGTTTCAAACCTCCAGCGTTTCAAACCTCCGGTTTTTGATGCAGCCGGCGTTTCTCGCATATTTTAAAACCGCCAGCGTTTCAAAAATATAAACGCTGGAGGTTTACCACATCGAATAGGGATTTTTTACCAGGTTGGCATTGTAATATCGCGGGTCGTCGGTCACTTCTTCGCCGATCCAATCGGGTAATTCCGGCTGCCGGGTTTCGTCGGATAACTCCACTTCCGCAATGACCAAACCGGCATTATCCCCAAAAAACTCGTCAACTTCCCAGGTGAAACCGCCGAATGGAATTTTCCGGCGGATTTTTTCGATCAGCGGCTTTTCGCACAGTTTGTCCAGCATTTCTGCGGCGTCATCAAGCGGAATTTCATATTCAAATTCCATGCGCGTCGCACCGATGTTTTTGCCTTTGATGGTTAAAAAACCCGCGTCGCCAATGGTTCGCACCCGCACGGTTCGCTCCGGCGTCACCGAAAGATAGCCCTGGCGATAAATTTTTCCCGTATCCAACTGCCGCCAGGCGTCGCCTTTCACCAAAAATTTTCGTTCGATCTCTTTTGCCATTGCCTGCGCCTATTCGCTAAATGAAGGAACGGTCACGACCGTTCCCTACCCGAAGGTATTTTTTTTGTAGAGAACGGTCGTGACCGTTCCTCTGAAACCATAAAACACCAAATCAAACCTTTAAATTTCTGTCCCGGGATTATTTACACTCGTTTAATATCAAATTCGCAAATATTTCCCAACCGAAACAGCGCTTCCAATCCAGCCCAACAGCGTGCCGGTGAACAGCAATAGTCCGAAAAAAATCAGCGGCAGGGACAGCCCCGGGTAAAATGTGGATTTTACAACATCACCGGCCAGCCACAGCAAACCGCAGGCCAGCAGTCCGCCCAAAAAACCCTGCAAAATGCCCTCGATGACAAACGGCGCTTTGATAAAAAAATCCGTCGCGCCCACCAGCCGCATGATTTCCACAACAGTTTTCCGCGAGTGGATGGTCAGGCGAATGGTGTTGTAAACCAAAATGACCGCAATGAAAAAAATCGCACCGCCGATGACCAAAACAATGGCAATGGCAATATTAAAATAACGATTGAGCAATCGCACAATTTGTTTTTGAAAAACCACTTCATCGACGGACTTCAGCGATTCGATCTGCTTCACAATCGGCTCGATGGACGCCAACGGGGAAATACCGCCGTTCAGCATCACCCGAAATGAGGGCGGCAGTGGATTTTCTCCCAACGCCGAAAGCAAGTCTTCCCCAAAATCCTGCTGAAACGATTCCAGGGCGTCATCCGGAGAAACGTAGTAAACGGATTCCACGCCGTCGATGGCTTCCAGTGATTGCTTCAATCCGGCGATATCCGCCCCGTTCAGCGATGGATCAATAAAAACATCCAGGCTGACGCGATTGTAGGCGCGATCAAATTCACCGGCGAGTGAGTGCACCACAACGCCAAACAAGCCCAACAAAGCCAACGCCAGCGTGATGGTGATGACCGTAATCACGGCCGCCAGCCGGGCCCGTTTAAATCCGGCAAATCCTTCTTTAATCAAAAAGGGAAATTTCATTTAATTTGATTCATCTTTCATTTTATGGCGTTCGAACCGTAAAAACCTTGAAGGTTTCTTTGCGGATACTGAACATTCCATGATTTTTTACATTTTTGGCGATATTTGAAAAACACCCGAAAAACCTTCAAGGTTTGTCGTGTTTAGGTTCACGGAAAATCTGCCTGATTCCCATATTGCTGAATAATACCAATAAGTTAATCGTTTTTTTAGCAGTTTGCGAAGATTTTAATCATCGAGAACGATTTGCTTTGATTGTGTAATAAAAAAAATTTTTGCGCTGTTTTATTGCTGCCGGATTTGTTCCGGTGTAATTTCGCGGTAAATTTTGCCTTGGCTCAACACCACCGTGCGGTGCGGGAATTGGCGGATGAGTTCATAATTATGCGTGGCCATCAACACCGCCGTGCCGCTGCGATTAATCGAATCCATCAATTCCAAAATGCCTTTGGAGACCTGCGGGTCGAGATTTCCGGTGGGTTCGTCGGCTAACAAAACAAAGGGATTGTTGACCAGGGCCCGGGCAATCCCCACGCGCTGCTGCTCTCCCCCGGAAAGATTGTTCGGCATTTGGTAGCGTTTATGATGCAGCCCCACCCGCGTCAACACGGAAAGCACCTTGGGTTTAATGGCGCGCCCGGATTCGCCGATGGCGTGCAGCGCAAAGGCCACATTTTCAAAAACATTGCGATCCGGCAAAAGCTTAAAATCCTGGAAAACAACGCCCAATTTGCGGCGTAGAAATGGCACTTGTTTCTTTTTAATGCTGGAAGAGCTGAATTTATCGACGATGATATTGCCTTTTGAGGGAAAAACATCCATATAAATGGTGCGCAGCAGGGTGGTTTTTCCGGAGCCGGTTTTCCCGATGATGTAAACAAAATCGCTTTTGCCGATCTTCAAATTGATTTGGTCAATGACCGGACGTTTGTTTAGTTCGACGGTAACATTGTATAATTCAATCATTTAGGCCCCTGTCTGAATCGGCTTAACTAAAAAATCATTCCTTTCGCAGCACAAAATGGATCCGCCCGCTGCGCCGGTTTGCTTTATGAAATGTAAAATCATCGTAACAATGCGCCAACTCAAATTTCGTTTTCTGTTGAATCACGTTTTTGATCTCGCGAAAGCTGAAAATGTATTGGCGATGCATTTCTTCAAACTTTCCGTTCTCAGTATGAATGCGAATCCAGTTGT
>CAYVDX010000573.1:0-3448 GCA_964450485.1 uncultured Calditrichaceae bacterium | reverse complement strand
TGCTTCAAATTTGGTTATGCACTCAAAAGATTTAAAAACAGGGAATGCAGGAAAATGATATTTTTCACGGTATGGATTCGCCATTCAAAAACGATATTTTCGGGCGCGGTTTTGCTGATGTGTTTGTTCGCGACGGCTGCTTTTGGGCAAAACCTGGCAAAAGCAGAGGTAAATTTTGCGCAATTGCAGCAGCAAATCATCGCGGAAATCGCCGCGCTGGATTCGCTGCAAGCGGCGTTGGCCGTGCAAACCGCAAAAATTGATCGCGCCAAACATCGCGAAACAATTGACAAAGGCGAACTCCGCAAATTGATGGCCGACGGGCTGACCCTGACCGAGCAGATCAACCGGCGGCGGCAGCGGCTCTCAAAGCTGAAAGAAAAACTGGCGCGCGCGAAATACAATTTATCGCAAGCCTATTCCCTGCGCGTGGATTCGCTGAAAAGGCTGGAAAGCGCCGGAAAATACGCCGGCGATCCGGGGCAGCTTCGCCGGGAAATTGTGTTTTACACGGAAAAATACCTGCTGTTTTCGCCCTCGTTTCAGGCGCTGCGGTTTGATCCGCAAAAAATCAGCCGGATCAATCCGGCGAACAGCAACGATTCGCTGGAGCAGGCCATCATGCGCGATTACCTGCAAAATGCCGCGGCCGACATCGACGCGCATCTTGGCAATATTCAAAAAAATCGCCGGGAATTGGAAGATGTGGTGCGTCTGGAACGAAAAACCCGGGAATTTCTTGAAGATGTGGATGACGAGTCCTACGGCGTGCTGGGCGGCGGGGAACTGAGTGCGGCAGCCACACTCACATTGGAAAATGACCGGGAAAGTTTCAGCGATGTCGCCGGCCTCGTCCCCGGGCGATCCCTTCAGCAATACGAATACATTTCCCTGTTTTTTGATCAATTGGATTTGAGCGACCCGGTTTCAAGCGATGCTTTTCGGAAAATTTCTGTGGATTCCGCGCGGGTATTTGTATCTTTGGATGAATACCTGGAACTTCTGAAAGCCGCGGAAAAACGGCTAAAGGAATACCAAACATTGATTTCACGGAAACTGGAAGCCGGAAAGCATCAATAATGCTGCAAAGCAAAGCTGGCATTTTATTTTTTCTCGCGTTGGGATTCTTCGCGGAACTGCCGTTCAGCGCATCCGTCGCGCAAGGTCTGTCGTATCGATTGGGCGCGGAGGGCGGCTGGTCGCGTTCGTCGTTTTCCTCGCTGCTGACGCGCACTTCCCCGGTGGTGCGGCTGAACGGGCGCGTGAAATATGGCGGAAAATCACGCCGAAACAGTTGGTTTTTGCAGGCGCGTTTTCGCCCGGACATCTTTTTGACGGACGATCTTCCCACTTTTTCCCGCTTTTCCCTGCAAGGTTCATTTTTACAAAAATTTCGCGCCACGCGCTGGCGTTTCACCGCTGCTCACGAACGCCAGCAAATTTCCGCGTTCAACAGCGATATTTTGATTCGCATCTCCCAAATCGGCAGCCAGGCAAGCTGGTCGTTCCACCGCTCAAATGCGCTGCAATTCTCGCTGGATTTTATCCGCCGAACCGTGAACGATCCCCTGGACAGCCGGCTAAACGCTGTGCTGACGCGACTTGCATTGCAGCGCGCCTTTTCTTCGTCAACTACTTTTTCGGCGGGGCTGTACCTGGAAAAATTTGACATTCAGCGTCATTCCGCTGCATTTTCGGAACGGAATGACGGCTGGCGTTACGGCCCGGAAATCAGCCTTGCTTACAAGCGCCGCATCGTGTTGAGCGGAAATTATCGCTTTTTACGGCATCAATCGGAGGTGACCACCGCGCCGTCGCATGAGCAATGGCTGCGGCTGCTGTTTGGCAAAATTCTCTCGCCTCGGTGGTCGCTTTTTTTCCTGACCGACTATTTTTTCCGCAATTATTCCATAAGCGGCAACGCGCCGGCGGCATTGGTTTTCGCGCCGTTGGACACGGAAAATCGCATATTTTTAAAAATTGAACGGGATTTTTCCGCGTCCATAACCGCTTTTTTCAGAATTGGATTTTTGAGTGAAAATTTTATCGCGACGGAGCAATCGCTCTCAAGCTGGCGCGGGACGGTGGGCGTGGCGATAAACAAATAAATTTAATCCATTTACGACAATTCTACTTAAAATACTCCTTCGTTAAATATCGCAATATTAAGGAATTACAACGCCAGATATCACTGCATTCACTTCTTTGCAGACTTCCCCGTCACTTTTTTCGGCGCCACCTTCGTCGCTTTTGATTTTTGAGGCTTTGCCACTTTTCTCCTTCCTCCATCCGTCACACTTGAACCGTCACCCTTCACTCCTTCCAACAACTCATCCACACGGTATTCCGACTGCTCCTCCGCTTTCAGCCAAAGTTCCAGCACGTGCTGAAGTTCGGCAAGCCGTTTGCCGACGAGTTCCGCAGGGGATTTTGTTTTAGCTTTCGCCGGTTTCCGCTTTGCTTTGGCTGATTTTTCCTCGCTGAGTTCCGCTTGCAACACGGTCTGAAACGCGGCAATGACAAACAGCCAGCCCGCGGCTTTGCCAAAGGATTCCTTGTTGAACCACAGCACATCGTCAAAGCGGTTCACGCCGATAAATTGTTGAAATTCCGAGGACTTCAGCAAGCCTTCCAACGCAGCGGCGGCGCGTTTTTTGGCAGCGCCTTTTGCCGGGAGCCAATCCCGATGGCGCGTTAAAAGCTTAATCAGCGCGAGCGCTTCTTCCACCTGTGCATCCGGCAAACCCAACTGCCGGAGATTGCCGCGAATCGGTTTGTGCAGCAGCCATTCATCAATTAAACCGCGACCGCGCAGCGCCGGGTCAATAGCGCCATTCAGCGCGCCGAGGTTGTGCGCAAACAGCCAGTTTACCAACACCGCGCCAGCAAATTTGCCATCGCCGAGCTGGATTTTCAGCGTGTCCAGCGCGGTAAAATAACGCGGCGAGCGTTTTGGCGCGGGATATTTTTCTTTCAGCGCATCACCGTCAAATGCTGTAAAAACCGCCAACTGTCTGCGCAGCGCAGCAACGATTTTCTCGCGGCTTTCGTTATTTTCCGGAATTTCCTGCGAATCGGGATTTCCGCCAATTTCCCGCCCGGCGATTTTGAGAAAGGCTGCATAATCCTGCGCGATCTCCGCCAAAAATTTGGCGTGATGCAAATGCGCCTCGCGATAATGCAGCAGCTTTTCAATGACGCCGCCATTGGCGAATTTCCGGAAAGCGTTGTGCAGCGGCTGAAGATACATTTCCCGCAACGCCTCGTCAACGCCGGCCACGCCGCGCCCGTTCAGTTCGTCACACAGGCGACGATATTGACCGGTCGCGTCATCCCGCACAATGCGGAAGTCCAGAAAAACGCGATACTTATACGCGCCCAATTCCACATACATGCCCTGCTGCCAGAGGGTCTGGCAATTGTGCAGATATTCCATTCCGCCAATGTG
>CAYVDX010000572.1:0-3448 GCA_964450485.1 uncultured Calditrichaceae bacterium | reverse complement strand
AAATTCGGGAAATTGGTTGTACAGGGCGGGCTGACCACCGGCTTGCTTCACGCCCTAATCGCCATGGATATGCCCGGACCGGGAACCGTGTTTTTGAGCCAGAACTGGAAATTTACCGCGCCGGTGTTTATCGGCGATACCATCACCGCAACGGCGGAAGTGTTGAGCGTGCATGAGCGCAAACCGGTGTGTCAATTGCAAATTCGGGTAACCCGGCAGGATGGCGAAGTGGTGTTGGAAGGCGAGGCGTGGTGCTACACTTTTTCATCGGAATCGTAACGCGATTTCAACGACGTTTTCACCAAGCAAGCTTAAAAAAAACAGAGGTTTGAACCGTTTGGCTGGCGCGTGATTTTTTACACATCCGGCAGCGCAACCGGCTGCAACGGGAATATTTGTGCAGCACATGTTCCTCGTATAAACCTGGCTTATACGGGAAATTGGTAAACGGCTTTATCAGATCTCCATTCGTACCTGCGGCGAAGATCATTTTGCCATGAATTGTTAATATAACCATCATGTTGCAAACGCCCGACGACGATGCCGGGATCGATCCCCAAGCGATGTGCAAAATTTTTGATATTTTGTTTGGAAAAATCTTCTGTTTTTAAAAAATTGCCGTAATCGTCCGGGGGAATTAACACCTTTGCCGCGAATTTGTCCGCTGCTTGTTCAGCTTCATTTAACCCGCGTTTCTTTTCATTTCCTTCTAAAAAAACCATTCCTTTACCATGTAAAAGCAAGTGGCCGATTTCATGAAAAAGACTGAACCAAAAAATATCTGCCCAGCTTCCCCGGTTGGTCAGCATTAAAACGGCTTTAGCAGGTCCTAAAAAAAAAGTAGCGCCGTGTAAATAGGTTTTAGGCAAATGCGGACACAGAACCAACACAACGCCAGCATTTGAAAGAAATTTATAAAGCGGAGTTAAAAATTCGTTTGGCGACTGCCGCGTCATTTTCCGTATTGTTAGGAGTGATTTTTCTAACAGATGCTTTTTAAATGGCGCCGATTCAGCTTTTTGCCCCTGTATTTCCCCGATTCTTAACCACGCAGCAGTTGCTTCCGGTGAACGTTTTCCTTTCCCCTGACGAAATGCCGCCTGGTAACGCTTCACATCCGGAATGTTTTTTAATGATGTGACGCCAAAAAAATGCTGTAATTCCCGGACTTTTTCCGTGGGCTTGGTTTTTTTGGCGACAAATCCAAACTTAACCAATTCCGAATAGCAAAATTTCGTAACCAGGCGGCGCTCTTCTCGTTGTTTTTTAAGTTCCTGTATTTCCTGATTACGCGCTAAAATCAGCCGATATTCTGCCTCAAGGCCCGTCCAAATATGGGCCGGCACGCCAACCACTTTTTCTAACTGGAGCGCCGTATTTGGCGTGATTGCCTTATCTCCATTAAAAATAGCGCTTAGTTTAGGAGCCGGGCGGCTCATCCGCCGGGCCAGTTCATCTTTTGTCATTCCCAATTCGGCAATGACCTCTTCCAGATACTCTCCCGGCGGTATTGCTAAATCGGAATGATATACTTCGTTATGCATCATAATGTTTGCTCACCTCTTCTATGCGTGCGATTTCTAATTTTTCCCCTTCCAGGATGAATATCAACCGGTAAAACCCGGTCAGTTTTATGGCCCATTGTCCCTGCCTGTCTCCTTTCAGGGCATGGCAACGCAATCCTGGCAACGCACAAAGTTCATTAATGTCGCGCGCTTGTTTAATGATCGAGATACGCTGAATGTACTTTCGCGCCACATCCCGTCCGTAAGCTTTTTCCGCTTCACGCGATTGTTCATGGTGCTTTTGCAATTTTCGTGTTTTGAAGCGAACTTTCACACCTTCCTCGCATCCTAAGGCCTCCATTTTTTTCTTCTGATAAATGTATTAACAAAACATCGGGATACCAAGAAAATTATTTACCCTTTGGGTAAATTTTATAATTTATACCGATTATTCCGCAAAGGGTTTCACGCGCGGCCAGGCGTGAATGACAAAGCTGATCACCGCGCCGATTTCCAGCACTCGCCCGGCAATCGTCGGCAATGCAGCGTGGAAAAAAATCGCGGAAAGATTGAGCAAAATGCCGCTGTTGATCAACAAAAATGCCAGGCAAACAGGTTTTTCGCTGCCCCGGTTTTCGCCAAAACGGGGAAGCATCCAAAATGCCGCGCCCATCACGAATTGTAAAATCCATCCGAAAATTACGATCTCAATATGAACGGGCAGCAGCAACCGGATTTGCGGGGCAAAGGCCCGGCCTTTTTGCATCAGCAGCAGTGCGCCGACGGTAAACCCGGCGACCAGGTAAAGCAGCGACGATTTGATAAAAAAACGGCTCAATCGGGGCATTGCTATTTTCCCTTCACCCTTTTCCAGATGTTGAACACATAAAAAATGGCCGCGAGCCATTGCAGCGCAGCCGAAATCAATAGTCCGCCGCTCCACATCGCCGCGGATGAAACGACTGCGGCCGGCTCGGCAATGATGCGCATCAGCAGACCGGTATTCAGCAAATAAAAGCTCGCCCAGCCCATTTGCTCGCTGCCGCGCGGCTGTTTGCGGGTGTGGCGTGGAAACATCCAAATGGAGACGCCAAAGATGATTTGCGTGATCCACCCAACCATTAATGCGTGGTAAAACACCGGCTGGACAGCATCGAGCAACCGCCAGAAATGCCACACCTCCTGGGCGTTGGCGGCTACGGCAAGCAACATTGCGAAAACAAAATAAAGCATTCCGGCTTTGATCAGCCGGCGACTCAGTTTCGGCATGGAAGCGTTACCTTTTTAAAAAAACAGCAGCGTCAATTTTTTTAATGAATTATGAAATTTTTGTTTTAAATTCATCAAAGATGAACGCAAAAGGAGAATGTACAAAAATGGCAGAAATACTCAAACAAAAACTCGAATTAACCAAACTGCTTGACTACCAAACCGGCGCGGTGGTCAGCCGCACCATTCTCGGCAAAAAAACCGGTACGATCACCCTGTTCGCCTTTGACAAAGGCGAGGGATTGAGCGAGCACACCGCGCCGTTTGACGCGTTCGTGCAAATACTGGACGGCACGGCCGCGATCACTATTTCCGGTGAAATGTTTAATCTAAAAACCGGCGAAATGATCGTCATGCCCGCAAACATACCCCACGCACTGAAAGCGAGCACGCCTTTCAAAATGCTGCTGGTGATGGTAAAATCCTAAAATCACCAAAACCGTTGCTTTTTATACTTTTTGAAATATCCATATCGCCACACGAGATTCGTTCACCTGAACAAGGTAAGTTAATTCTTAACCCCCTTCCTTTTTTCGCCTCATTTATTGATGTAAATCATTGTTTCTACTGATAAATATCATTTCTACCTTCGCTTATTGTTATAAATTTAGGCGTATTGTTAACTGATGTTACGCGCAGTTGAAGCTGTTTTACGCGAGGCAGAGCCTCGCAGC
>CAYVDX010000571.1:0-3453 GCA_964450485.1 uncultured Calditrichaceae bacterium | reverse complement strand
CATCGATTTTGTCAACCTGAAACCGTATGTCGATAACAGCACCTTTACCACGGAGCTGAAAAACGGCAACATCAACGTGCTGTTGGAAACGCCCTTTGGCGCGCTGTCGCCGATTCTGGCAAAGCAGGAAGATTTTTTCGTGAAATCCAACATCAGCACCACCTTTTTCGCGGTGCTTTTCAACACCCAACGGCTCAATCGCGAACAGCGGCATGAGTTGCGCAAGTTGTTGAAAAACAAGGTGCTGTTGAATCGGTTTTTCAAGCGAGGAACGCCGCAGCAGCGCAATATTCAGGATTATAAAGGCAATGCCAACAATTTTGATGATTACCTGAACGACAGCGTGTTTCCCTCTTCGAGCTATTATGTGGATGAGGAAATCGTCATCCCGCGGCGGGATGATTCCGCGCCGAATTTGGCGGTTTTGCCGGATAGCATTCGCATCGTTGCCGCCACGAAATTTCAGCACCGCGAGGAATACAACGATTTGCTGGAAATTCTGAAAGACCCCGCGCTTTTTAACGGCAAAATTCGCGCGGCGGCCGTGAGCAACGAGGAGATCAAACGCGGCAATTACGACGCCGTGTTGGTCGCGATTGACGGCTATAAGAGCACGTTTTTATTCAACTTATACGATATTTTTCTCCGCGAGCCGGATTTTGCCACGTACAAAATCAATCTCGTGACGGAAACCAACGCCAGGGGTGAGCAAGTCGCGGCGGCGCAGTCATTCAACGGCGGCAATTTTTGCCGGATCGACGCGACAAAGCCGGGCCCGGAGCAGGAAGATTTCCGCAAATTCCTGGAGTACATGCACGGGTTTATGTATTCCAATTACATTGGCGATAAGCAGGCCTACGCCGGTTTTTTGGAAGAACAGGAGCAGGAACTGGCGTTGGGCGCATGGCTGTTTTCCCTGCCCTCGCTGGCCTATTTCAGTGCGCAGTTTGATGCGCAAAGCATTCAGCTTTACGGCGTGGCGTCGCAGCTTTCCACGATTGAAAAATGGCGGGAACGCAAGGAATAATCTTGACTTTCGCCTAATTTGGCTGCACTTTACAGTCAAAAATGCGCTTCAGCCGGAGGCATAACGATGAAGTCCGATATCATTGATAAAATTATGGAATCGCCGCAGTTGAATTTGTATTTGGAAAAAATTCACGAAAAATTGGCGGATGAACAGCAGCGGCGGACAGAATTTTTTGAAACAATCACGGAAGACGACAAAGCGGAATTTATTAATGGAGAAATCGTTATCCAATCACCGGCAAGATTTGAGCACAATACGGTCAGCAGCAATTTGCTTACGCTGATGAACGCCTATGTCAATCGCAACAACCTCGGATGGGTAGGCGCGGAAAAAGTATTTGTCTCGCTCACGCGCAATGATTACGAACCGGATATTTGTTTTTTTCGCAAATCCGTGGCGGATAAATTTGAAGCCGGGCAGATGCGTTTTCCGGCGCCGGATTTGATCGTGGAAATTTTATCGCCGAGCACCGAAGCGCGGGATCGCGGGGTCAAATTTACCGATTATGCGGCGCACGGCGTCAGGGAATTTTGGATCGTTGATCCGGCGGTCGAGGCGCTTGAGCAATATCTTCTCTCGGAAACCGGTGAATATGA
This sequence comes from uncultured Calditrichaceae bacterium, assembly GCA_964450485.1. Classification (GTDB taxonomy): domain Bacteria; phylum Calditrichota; class Calditrichia; order RBG-13-44-9; family J075; genus JACKAQ01. The sequence goes on along the minus strand of CAYVDX010000571.1, from coordinate 1,827 downwards.
GTTGACCGTGAAATCCGGCTCCGGCAGGGTCGAATCCGGCGCGATTCCGGGATTTGAAATTCCCATCCGGGCAATTTTTGACGCAAGCGAGAATATTGCCGCGCTGGGAAAACTGCTCAAACCTTCCGTAGAATAACCGCATGACGCATTATTGGAAAGATTTTGATTCGGTGATTTCCTCAATAAAACTGATTTTGACGCGCCGGTTTGACGCAGCTGGAAAACGCACCCGGCAGTGTTGTTGGCCGCCCTTTTTTTTAATCCTGCTTCCGCTTTTAATCACACTGGTTCCATTGGCGGGTTTTGCCCAAAATCCCGGTGAATCCGCGGATTTTTTGATTGTTGAAAATCCTGCTAACTTGCGAATTTACAATAAATTTGAGCAGCAAATTACCTACGCCGATCAGGCGAAACTGTTTTTGCCGTTTCAGCCGCTGCGCGTCATTGCCAGGGATGCGTTTCTCAGCGACAAGTTTACGCCCTGCCTGAAAATCCGCCTTGCGCGGGACATTTTTTACATCATTAAAACGGATGCGGGAACGCTGGAAAACAGCGCGCAATTGGGCGAACAAGCGTTTGTCGAAAACGCTGTGGTTTTGGATGACACCGTGGAAGTTTTACGGGATCAACGGCTGTTCGTTGCGCAAATCGCGGACGGAAAAAAGATTCCCGATTCCCGGAAAACGTTTTTAGCAAAAGGGACGTTGGTGCGGCGGATTTTTCGCAAAAAAAACCGGGTTTTTATCGCTGTTTTGAGCAGCCCGGCAATGTTCGGCTGGTCAAATATTTCCCGGCGACAGGAAAACCGGCTGTGGCGGCGATTTCGTTCGTCAAAACCGGCGGATGAAGCGCGGGCAGTGGACAGCTTTCCGGGGATTTTGCACGAAACCCGCCAAAAAATCGCGGAAGTGAACGAACTGTTCGCGCGGCTGTTTGGCTATTTTAATCAAAAAACCGGGATGCAAAAATCGCCGCCGCGGTGGGACATAATCGCGGAAAATCGCGAAATCCGCTGCAAACTGCGCAACCTGCCCGTCAGCGGCAGCGAAGCAAATCCCTTTGCCGAAAGCACGCGATACTTGCTGCTAACGCTGGAAAATATCGCGCTGCGCGGCGGTTACGAAGTGGTGAATACGGCGACGGAAATTGTCATCCGGAGAAAATAACGGAAGCGTGAAACGTAAAACATGATTCGTGATTTTTGATTCGTGATTCGTAAAACATTAGAAAACATAACCTTACGCATCACGCATCACGCATCACGGGAATTTACTCAACAACTCAAACCTGCCATGCAAAAACATCTCTCGGAACATCTTTTCAGCCTGTTGTTCGTCTCGGCAATTTTTTTGGGGCTGATTTTTTATTTCAACGGGCAAAGCCGCGGCGAACAAACGCGCCGGAACAGTGAGATCGAAGCGTATCTCCAACTGGATTTTCTCGATTTTGGCAATCCCATGCACAAAGCCTTGTTTCGGGAAACGCTGGACACTTACTTTCCCGCCCAAAAAGCGCGCAACGACTCACTGGCGCGGGCCATCGAACGCTATCGCGCGCAGCAAATTTTGACGACGCAACAGCAAGCGCGTTCGTCAAAAACGCTTTCCGGCGGCAAGCTGTGGCAGTTGGCGGGGATGTATGTCAATTTTATTTTCGCGTATGTGATCGTGATGCTGCTGACCTATTACGGCGTGCAAACCCTGGCCGTGCTGCGATTTGTGAAAATGAAGCAGGGGCGAACCTCGTATTTGGCGGAATTGGCGGAAAATCTTCAAAAATTTCGGGCCTCGCCGCAGACTGAATCGCCGGGAAAAATGCTGTTGACCT
>CAYVDX010000570.1:0-3463 GCA_964450485.1 uncultured Calditrichaceae bacterium | reverse complement strand
TGTCACTCCCCGGAATGCCGGGGCAGGCTCTGCGTATGCAGGAGTCTCCCAAAAAGCTCAAACCTTAACCCTTAATTAGTATAACACTCTCTCAATTTATTAAAATCCCGGCAATTTGAATTTCATCACGACTTCCCCGGTTTCCTTGTCCACGGAAATGGACTGCTCGTTGGTGACAAGCTGCTTTCCGGCGGCCATTTGCATCAACCCGCTGAGAAATTGCAAGCCCTGGTTCAGGGTGGATTCCAGCGTTTCAATTTGCGCGGTTTCGGCTGCTTCGCGGGGCGGCGCTGTCGGGGTTCCCGTTTCGTGCGGCGCTTTATCGATTGCCGCGGTTTCTTCCGTTGGATCTTCGACAGCCTCGGCGGCGGCAAACGTATCGGCGAATTTTTCAGCCGCTTTCCGCTCGCTTTCCCCGGCTTCTTCCGCCACGGGAATGTCAAAGGGTTTGACCAACTTTTCCACCTGCTCGATAAACGTGGCGCGCCCTTTTTTGCTGAAATCCACCTCATCGGTCACGCTGCCCTCGTTCAGCACCGCATCGAACAGCGATTCCTTCAGCGCGATGCCGCTTTGAATACGCTCTTCAATGCTGTTGCGGGCGATGATGTTGATCACGGTAATTTTGGCGCTTTTTTGGCCGATGCGATGCACCCGTCCGATGCGCTGGTTCTTCCGGGCGGGATTCCAGGGCAGCTCAAAGTTGATCACCGTATCGGCAAATTGCAGGTTGAGACCGGTACCGCCCGCTTCCGAGGCCAGAAACACTTTGCAATCCGGATTATCGCGAAACTCCGCGATGATCTTGCCGCGTTTTTTCACCGGCACATCGCCGGTCAGCATGGCAGCGCCGATATCGTTTGCGCTCAACATTTTCTCGATCAGCTTTAGCATGGTTTTGAATTCCGAAAAAATAATTATTTTTTTCCCGCCGGTCGAAATGTCCAGCTTTTCCAGCAAAATTTCCTGCAATTCGTCCAGCTTCGGCGAAATATTGGTCTCCTTGTCGATCAAAAAAGTGGAATTGCAGACCATCCGCATGGCCATCAGCAATCGCTGAATGCGCTGCATATCGAAAATGGTTTTGTGTTTTTTCATCAAAATGGGCATCAGCAAACGGGCGTATCCACTGTGCATTTCCAACTGCGCCGGGTGCAAATTTACCGGCACGAAAATTTCCCGCACATCCGGCAATTGCTCCATCACCTCGCGCTTTTCCCGGCGGATCAGCCAGGGCGAGAGCCGCTTTTTCAAGGCCTGCAAATTGTAGTAGCGGGTGATCAGGTTTTTTTTGCGCTTGTCAAAATAGCAGTGATTCATGGAAAATTCCCACAGCGGGGCCAAAATTTCCGGGTCGATAAAATTCATGATCGAATACAAATCGCCCAGGCGGTTTTCGATGGGCGTGCCGGTAATTACCAGGGAATGTTTTTTGGGAATCGCCTTCACGGCATACGATGTTTTGGTGGTGTAATTTTTGATCCGCTGCGCTTCATCGAGGATAATCATGTCCGGCGGATGGGTGATAATCGTGCTGATATCGCGCATCACCGCTTCGTAATTGGCGATCAGAAAATAAGCCTTCGCGTTGCGATAAAGCGCCTGGCGTTGTTCCCGGCCGCCTTCCACAACGATGGCGTCTTCATCGGTGAACCGGCGGATTTCCTGCTGCCATTGATATTTCAGCGACGCCGGACAAATCACCAACGTGCGCCGCAACCCGTAAATTTCCTTTTTCATCACGGCGGTGGCAATGGCTTGCAGGGTTTTGCCCAAACCCATTTCATCCGCGATAATCGCCCCGGGCTTGAACAGCGAAAATAACACGCCTTCCTTTTGATAGGGAAACGGCTCAACCTTGATTTTGCTGAAATCCGGCGCAACGGTTTCCGCCAATTTTTTCATCGATTCCCGCTCAAAATGCTTCTCGATTTTGGCGTACACTTCCGGGCGAACCAGAATCCGCTTAATCTCTCGCGTTTCCTTCAAAAATTTCAAAAACGTTGGATATTGCTCCGGCAAAATGTGCCCGTTGCCGCTAAAATATTTTTCCAGCAGCGAAGCGGTATCCACGGTTAGCGTGCTTTTGTAAAAATAGGTGATGTGATATTCATTCAAGGGATCGCAAAAAATTTCCACGAACGGATATGGCTGAGTCTCCGTCAATTTTTTCACCGGGTATTTGCGATGAATTTGCTGTTGGGCGTAAATCAAGTGCTTGCAAGTGCCCAATTTATTGGTTTTAAAATCCGGGCAGGTACAATAACCGCTGTTTTTGTCAAAATCGCGAATGGTCAGCTCGTAAACGCGCCCGGAGGCGGATTTCAGGCGATGGATGCCGTATATATTATCGGCGACGCTCAACGTGTATTCCTCTTTTTCCGCCCGTTCCTCGCGTTCCCGAAGCACCCGTTGGATCATCTCCTCACGGGTGTACGGTTCGCCCTCCCCAGATCGTTTTTTTTCCTCGGCCTTGCGAAAATCTTCCTCCAGCATCAACAACGCCGCCGCCGCGTGATGGCAGCATTTCAGCATCGACGCGCAGGCGCAGCGATGGTTGAGAACATTGTCCTTCACAATGATATCGACGTTGTAATCCTCAAAGCGGTCTTCCACCAAAAAATGGAAAGCGTGTTTATCCCGGGAAAGCAAGGTGCACATTTCCGTTTCCAGCGTCTGTTTGGCGCGGTGATAAGTGATGTTGGAGCGAATATAATCGTCCTTGATCCGCGCCAGTGATGGAAAGGGCGGTGTAAAATTCATGCGGAAATCTCCCCTCTGTTTATTGATTGGCAACCGATTGTTTGACCAGTAATTAAAGCGTTCGGCAGCAAAAATTCAATGGGTATTTTACAAAGGCGGGAGGTTTGGGAAAACAAATAAACAAAAAACGCTGGAGGTTTTTAATGCCTCCAGCATTTTTACTATTGCGTCTGCGCGGTGTTGAGTTCAGTGAACCCAACCGACGGCGTCACCCGTATTTTTTGATGATAAACCACCTCGCCGCCTTCCCCAAGGCTGGCAAGGCGATAAACATAAGTTTCACCGTTTGTTACCATGCCATCGTCAAACCGGAAACTCCGGCGGCCATCCAGCGCGCTTCTGCCGGGAAATTCCGTAATCACGGTAAACCCGTCGCCGTCCGGGCTGCGTTCCAGAAAAAAATAACGGTTGAGAAATTCGGCGTCCACTTTCCAGTTCACAATCACTTTTCCGTCCGCCGGTTTTGCGGAAAAGGACACCTGCTTCAAAAAGGCTTTCCGGCCGACCGCTGTTTTTTCGGGTGCGGACTTATCCTCCGCATCGTTTTGCGCAATTGCAGCAAACGACAAAATCAGCACGATAAATATTGACATCCATTTCATTTCCCTGACTCCTTTCTTTTAAACAATGCGTGAAAAGGCATTCATCATTTCAACAACCTGCATACCTTTATCTTTATCGGCTGAAAAAGGAAACGCTT
>CAYVDX010000569.1:0-3465 GCA_964450485.1 uncultured Calditrichaceae bacterium | reverse complement strand
CGCCGGGAGTGACATATTACTTTCATAAACTACGTAAAATGGAATCTACACCCATATCATGTATATCCTGTTGATCCTGTCAAAATCCTTTGAAATTTAACATTGTCAAGATAAAATAATGAGCAGGATAACAACAAAATATCCGATGAAACCCATTCAAAAATTTAAACGCGTGACTACTTGTGATTATTCGGAGCTGAAAAATTGCGTTATATTTCAATTCGTTGTGCTTCCCGGCGAATTTCCTCCAGCTTTTCCAATCTTCCAATATCCCGCCAATAATAGTCATCCACCGGGAACGCTAAAATTTTTTCATCTTCACCGGCAAGCCGCAAATACGTTTGAACGATGGAAAAAGCGCCGCGTTCGCTCATTTTGGAAAAAATTCGCGGCGAGATAACGTGAATGCCATTAAACGCCAAGCGCCACAGGCTGCCGGCTGTTGATTTGGCAATCTTTTTTTTATTCTCCTTGATGGACTCCCACCCACACAGCGTTTGGCTTTCGTCGAATAAAAAATATCGGGAGCTTTGGCGTGCTTGCACGGCCAATGTTGCCAGGGCGTCGTTTTCGAGGTGAAACCGAACCATTTTATTTAAATCGATATTGCTGAGAACATCAACATTATGAAGAAAAAAAGGCTGCTCGTCATCAAAAAAATGCGCGACGTTTTTTAGACCGCCGCCGGTATTTAATAACGCCATTTCCCGGGAAATTTCAATGCGAATGCCGAAATTGTCCCGGCGCTGCAAAAAATCCACAACCATATCGGCAAGATGGAACACGTTGACGATAACATCACGGCAGCCGGCTTTGATCAGCCGTTGCAAAACGATTTCCAGCATCGGCGCGCCGTTGATCTCGATGAGCGCCTTCGGACGCGAATCCGTGAGCGGGCGAAGCCGGCTGCCGACGCCGGCGGCTAATATCATGGCTTTCATTTGACCTCATTTTTCATAAATCTTCACAGCAGAAACGCTCCCAACGGGATGACTTGCCGCATGAGTGGCAGCGTCTTGCCGATGGATCCTCTACGAGGATATGCGCTGTTAGATTACAATTTCTACAATCAGTGAACAGCTACGCTGTTTTTTATAATGACCGGGACATTACTATTTCCGGTTATAAATGACCGCGTAGCGGTCTATTTATTGTCGCAGAGAAGCTCAAATCCTTGTAGATGATTCATAATTTTTGTTCCATTTGTTATCCTGCATTATGCACAGGTTTTATTTAAAGTGATTTTAACTTACTGAAATATTTGATTTTATCGTTACTATTCAACAGTGTGGGAATCAGACAGGTTTTCGTGGACCTAAACACGACAAACCTTGAAGGTTTTCCGGATGTTTTTAAAATATCGCGAAAACGTCTAAAAAGCAGGGAATGTTTAAAACCTGCAAATAAACCTTCACGGTTTTTACGCGGTGATTTCAGGAAAAGCTGTGTTGTAACAGCCCCAAATCGTAATAGCTGAATAGTAACACAAAAAGATATATTAATCATTTTGTCTATAATTGGCCCGTATTTTTGTAAACTTACTTAGTTGAATAGTAACGATTTATCTTGAAAATTTCGGGTAATAAAGGATTCGGCGGAATGATTTGTTGGCAGAATTATTAAATTCATAAAAAATAATCATTCCGCCCTTAATTATTCCGCCAAAAAACGTATCTATGAATTAATCAGGTTATAAAACTTAGCGCCTCTGGGCCTTTTCCCAAGGTGATCACTTCGTGAGCGGTTTATGAATTATGCCGGTTAAGTACTTTGCTTCTCCTGTTCGCGATGCCGCACTTCAACGATAACATTGTTGAATTTTTCCCGTAAATGCTTTGCTAACATGCCGGCGCAGTAAACCGAACGATGTTGGCCGCCGGTACAGCCGAAGGCTGCCATGAGATTGGTAAAATTGCGGCTTTGATAATTCTCCACGGCGCTATCGACGAGGGCGTAAACATGTTGTAGAAAATTTTGCACAGCCGGTTCTTTTTCAAGAAACCGAATCACTTCCGGGTCTTTACCGGTCAGTGAGGAATACTTGGTAAACCTGCCGGGGTTGGGCAGGGCGCGGCAATCAAAGACAAAGCCGCCGCCGTGGCCTTTCTCGTCGCCGGGAATGCCCTGGCGATAGGAAAAACTCTGAATACGCACCGTGAGTTTTAATTCTACTTCGCCAAATTGCCGTAGTATTGAAGAGGTGACCAACCGCTTGAAGACCTGCATCAATGCCGGTAGTTCCACCGGCAATTCCACCGACCGTAACAGCCATTCGAGATTGCGGATGGCATAGGGCACGCTCTTCAAAAAGTGACTTTTCCGTTCATAAAACCCCCGAAAGCCATACGCGCCTAACGCCTGCATAATGCGGATAAATACGTAGCCATAATAGTATTTCATAAACTCGGCGCGGTCAATTTTCGCGATTTGCCCAGCGGTTTCGATGTAGCGACAGAGCAGCTCGTCGCGAATCTCAAACGGAATATCCGCTTTGGCGTCAAACAATAGCGAGGCGACGTCATATTGCAGCGCGCCTTTTCGGCCGCCTTGGTAGTCAATGAAATATGGCGCGCCGTTTTTTAACATAATATTGCGTGATTGAAAATCGCGATACAGAAAAAAATCGCGATCGGCCGCAAGCAGATACTCCGTAAAATGGTCGAAATCATCTTCCAACGCCTGTTCGTTAAAGGGGATTTGCGCTAATTTAAGAAAATAATACTTGAAATAATTCAAATCCCAACGCATCGATTGCCGGTCGAAGCTGCTGCGCGGATAACAGAATTGATAATCCAATGTCTTGCCGGCGATGATTTGAAATTGCGGCAGAATGCGCATGACCTGTGTGTAAACATCTATCAACTTTTGCGAAAAACCTTCGCTGGCGCGAGTTTTGGTAAGAAATTGGTACAAGGTCGTGTCGCCCAAATCCTCCTCGAGATACGCGCCCGCTTCGAGTTGGTCAATATAAACTTCCGGCACGGGTAATCCCTGTTGACGGAAATGCCGGGAAAATTCTAAAAACGCAATGTTCTCCTGCTGATCCTGGTTGGTGACGCCAATAACACTGCGTTTGTCATTGCGAAGGCGAAACAGTTTGCGATCCGAGCCGCCGCCTTCCAACGGCGCGATTGAATCGACATTTTCACCAAAATGTTTTAAATAAAGCGCTTTGAGAATTCCTTCCATTATACGATCGTCAGCTAAAGGGTTAAGCCGGGCTAAAATAGTTGTTTTATTTATTCCTTAATACTCGCAAATTACTAATGTTGTCGCTATTCCTTTTCATTCGCTTAGTAACGCTTAAAAATTAAGTTCCTCATTTGCCCGGGCAAAAACGATCGTTCCATTGAGGTAACTGTTCATCTTTATTCCACAAATGCGGAAGTTAAATTTTGGTTGTTACTTAGGTAACTGATGTTACGCGCTGTTGAAGCTGTTTTACGCGAGGCAGAGCCTCGCAGC
>CAYVDX010000568.1:0-3466 GCA_964450485.1 uncultured Calditrichaceae bacterium | reverse complement strand
GCCGCCTGTCCCGATTTTTTATCGGGATATCAAGACAAAAGAACAAAGACGTTTTGGACTGTACGAAAGTGCGGATGCGCTTATAAAGCTGTTAGCGCTACACAAATACAGATAAAAAAATTGGGTCATTACTTTTTCGCTCGCATCAAGCGGTTATTTAGCGCCCTTCGACTGATGCCCAGCAATTGCGCCGCGATCGCCTGGTTTCCGTTTGCGCGGCGGAGCGCTTCCTCAATAATCATCATTTCAGCCGCTTTTAGGGTTGGTAGTTGCTCAGAAAAGCGAAGATGTTGATCGATAAGCATGTCATCGGCGTCATCATTGATTTGTTCTAACGAGCGGCCAACTTTTTCACGGATTGATTCGATTGACAATACCCTTGATTTATGCCGGCTAACGGCATCAAAAATTAAGCTTTCCAATTCGCGTACATTGCCCGGGAAATGATAATTTTTGAGCAAAGCGTACAGCTCCTTGGGCGGCGTAGGCGGTTTTTTCCCCAATATTTTGGAAGATTTTCGGATAAAATGATCGACCAACGCGGGTATATCTTCCTTGCGTTTTCGCAGCGGCGGAATGTTGATATGATGTGTTTGCAGGCGATAAAATAAATCCTTGCGGAATTTTCCCGATTTTTGCGCACCGTTTAAATCTGCGTTGGTTGCCACAATCACCCGCGCGTCGCTGGGTTTTGCCACGTCGGCGCCAATGGGATAATAGCGCCCTTCCTGCAAAAGACGCAGCAATTTGACCTGGGATTCCATCGCTAAATCGCCGATTTCATCTAAAAAAATTGTGCCGCGCGCGGCCTGTTCAATTAAGCCTTTGCGATCCCGTTCTGCGCCGGTAAATGCACCGCGTTTGTGCCCGAAAAGGGTATCCGAAAACAGGTTGTCGTCCACCCCGGCGACATTTACAGAGACGAATTCACCATGCCGCCGGCTAACCACGTGGATTGCCTTGGCTACAAGTTCTTTTCCGACGCCGGTTTCCCCGGTAATCAGGATCGGCAAAGGGCTTCTGGCAATCGCTTCAACGTATTGGAAAATTTGCCGCATTTGCTGGCTGCGTGTTATAATTTCTGTAAAAGCTTCCGGGTAGTCCAGTTTATCGCTCAAAAGGTAGCTTTTTAAACGGCGATTTTCCTGTTCTACGGTTTTGAGATCGATGGCCCGGCGTATGGTGGTGATCAGCCGTGTGTCATCAACCGGCTTGACGATATAATCAAACGCGCCGGTTTTGATACTTTCAACCGCCAAATCAACTTCATTGATTGCCGTTACAATTATAACCGATGTTTCGGGGTATTCGCCAATAATTTGTGGTAAAAGCTCCCAACCTTTCACATAAGGCATTGTCATGTCTAATAACACGATGGAAGGGGGTTCAATCGCCATCATTTTCATTACTTCCCGGCTGTCTGAACATGTCCGGGTATTATCAAGACCGTTGGCATTCAGGGTAAACTCAGCGCTGGCCAGAAATTGCTCTTCGTCATCGATTAATAAAATCGGTTGAGTTGGATATGAACTCTGATTCATCATCGTATATTCTACCATTGGTTAACTTTAACTAAATTCGGCGCCATCGCCTGCCCTGGCGTTCCGGCAGGGCTTGTAAGCTTTACCTTCGCGTCGTTACATTATTGGCAACGTTATCATTTAGTAATGGCAACATTACCGTCGCTGTTGTGCCTTTACCTGGCTCAGAATTGAAATTTAACACGCCGCCATGCTCTTTCACAATATTATAACAAATTGACAACCCCAATCCCGTTCCGCCGGATGATTGCTTTGTCGTAAAAAAAGGATCCATGATATGTTTTAGGTTATCTTTGGAGATACCGCTGCCTTCATCGCGGACGGTAATACAAACCAAATTTTTATCTTCGCAATATTCGGTTTTCAACGCCAATGCTTGCGACGGGCTGGTCAATGCCTGGCAGGCGTTGGTCAGCAGGTTAATGACGACTTGTTCAAGCTGTTGACGATTCCCCCGAAGTTCCGGAAAATTATCGCCATAATCGACCCGGAAATGATCCGTCGATTTTTTGATCAGGTTGTGCACAATAATAATTGCCGATTCAACAATGGCGTTGACGTTGACAATTTCGTTTAAGTCCCCCTTGTCCTGGCGAGCGAAATCCTTAAGGCTTCTGACAATTTTTTCAATGCGCACCGCGCCTTCGGAAACACCGTGGATCAACTGCTCAATTTTATCATACGCCCGGCTGAACGGGATGCCGCCGAGGGTAAAGTCTCCTTCTTCTTCGTAATATTTTTCCAATATCGGTTGAACATCTTTCCAGACTTTGGAAAAAATTTTACCGTTTAGCATGATAAAGCTTGTCGGGTTGTTAATCTCATGCGCAACCCCGGAAACAAGGATGCCCAGGGTTGCCATTTTATCGGCCTGGACAAGCTGTTGTTGGTGCAATTTATCCCGCTTTTCAGCTTGCAACCGTTCGGTAATATCCTCTCCGGAGCTAATAATCCCGATGATTTCGCCGTCATCATTTTTTAATAAGGTATTGCGCCAGGCAATCATGCGTTCTTCCCGATTTCGTGCTTGAATAACATTTTTATAATGGCCGGGGAGTAATTCGGGATGCTCAAATATTGCGTGAAATTCCTTTCGCATCTTGTTGCGATAACGCGCCGGAATAAATAAATCGAACCAATTTTTACCGATGATATTCGCCTGATCATAACCCAACAATTCACAGCCTTTTTTATTTAAAAATGAAATCGTTTCATCTTTGTTGATCACCAACATGATCACCGCGGCAATGTTCAGATATTGATGCAGCCGTTCTTTTTCTTTTCGAAGCGCGTCCTCAGCTTCCTTTCGTTTGGTAATATCAATAATGAAACAGATCGTGAACGATCCTGCCGGCGTATCCACGGGGCTGAGGCTGATTTCAAGCGGAATTTTTGTGCCGTCTTTGCGCATTCCTGTTAAGTCCCGACCCATGCCCATGCGCCGTTGTTCGGGTGCGCGGGAAAATTTGTTTCTATCGCTAAGGTGCTGTTTTTTTAAATGGTTGGGAATTAAAATCTCAACGGGTTTTCCCTGTAATTCTCTTTTTGAATACCCAAATAATTTTAAAGCGCTTTTGTTTATTTTTTGGATTAAACCATCTTTATCAACAAAAATAATGCCTTCGCAAACGGATTCAAATAATGCAGTATTTGATGAAAAATCGGATATTTCTTTTGTATGTTGTTTTTGCGTCTCTTTCATAATTAAATGTATGCTTAAAAAGACGATTTGTCAACGGTGTGATTAAATTACATTCAAGTCGTTCACGACATAAATTTGCAGTTATAATCAGAAAATTTGTTGCTGACAAATCATTAAGAACCGAAAAATATATTCATGGTTTTGTCGTTATTTGTTTTGTCATTATGTCGTTTGTATTTGTGTAGCATCAATATTTTGGAAAACACAATGCCGGGTGTATTAC
>CAYVDX010000567.1:0-3468 GCA_964450485.1 uncultured Calditrichaceae bacterium | reverse complement strand
ACCGCTGAAAGCTGACCGCTGAAAGCTGACCGCTGAAAGCTGACCGCTGAAAGCTGAATTATGAAGTTCTCTGAAACGAAACATTTTTACAAACTTCATGGCGCCGGCAATGATTTTATCATTTTGGATAATCGTCCCGGCAACTGCCCCGAAGCGGTTTTTGACGGAACAGCGCATGACCGGATTGCCAGAATTTGTGCGCGACACACCGGCGTGGGCGCCGATGGATTCATGCTCATTTCCGACAGCCAACGGGCGGATTTTGCGCTGGCGTATTACAACGCGGACGGACGCCCCGGCGAGATGTGCGGAAACGGCGCGCGCTGCGCGGTGTGGCTGGCGTGTCAGTTAGGCATCGCCCCGGAAAATTGCACCTTCGATGTTTGGGGGCAGCTTTACCGGGCGACGGTGACGGATAAATATCGCGTTCGCCTGCAAATGCGGCCGCCGATAATTCTAAAAAGCGATGCGGAACTTTCTGCGTTGAAAAGCGATGGTTTTTCAGCAATGTTCTGGCTCGACACGGGCGTGCCGCATTTGGTTATTGAATTCGCCGATCAACTCGACGGGCTGGACGTAATGCGTTGGGGAAAATATTTCCGGGAACACGCGCTGTTTCAGCCGTCCGGCACAAACGTGAATTTTGTGCAGCCATCCGGCGATCAGCAACTGACGGTGCGCATTTATGAACGCGGCGTGGAAAATGAAACGCTGGCCTGCGGCACCGGGGCCGTGGCTTGCGCGGTTTTTGCCGCCAAAAAATTCGGCTGGGCTTCTCCGGTGACCGTCAAATCGCCCGGCGGCTGGCTGTTTGTCGATTTCGATGAAGCATTGCAGGAAATAACTTTAACCGGCCCGGTCTGTGAGGTTTTTACCGGGAATTTGAAACTTGAAATTTGAAATTTGAAACTCGAAGCTGAAAGCTGACGGCTGACGGCTGACGGCTGAAAGCTGACCGCTGAAAGCTGACCGCTGAAAGCTAAAAGCTGAAAGCTGACCGCTGAAAGCTGATAATTTTCAACAAAAAAGTGAGGTTTTTAAATGAATGTTTATGCCGTTTTAATGGCCGGCGGGGTCGGCGCGCGATTCTGGCCGCGCAGCCGTCAAAGTTCACCCAAACAGGTTTTAAATATTGTGGGCAAAAAAACCATGATCCAGGCGACCCACAAGCGATTAGCCGGGCTGGTGGATGATTCGCGGGTGATGATCGTTACCAATGCACAACAAAAACCCCTGATTCAAGAACAGCTTCCCCAACTATCGGATGACAGTTTTATTATCGAGCCGGTTGGCAGAAATACCGCGCCCTGCATCGGGTTGGCAGCCGTGCACGTGCTGGCGCAAGACCCGGAGGGCGTAATGGTGGTGCTGCCGGCGGATCATGTGATTACCAAAGTCGATGAATTTAAGGAAGTTATCAGGCTGGCAATCGATGTTGCCGTGGAAAACGATGCGCTGGTGACCATGGGCATCACGCCGTATGAGCCGGCAACCGGCTACGGATACATACAGGGCGGTGAAGAGCTGCAAAAATCCGGCATCCACCGGGTGTTGAAAGTGCGCACATTTGCCGAAAAGCCCAACCTGGAAACCGCGACGCGCTTTTTGGAAAGCGGCGACTTTTTCTGGAACAGCGGCATGTTTGTGTGGAAGGCCTCGGCGATTATGGCGGAAATTCAACAAGCGTTGCCCGACATGTATAATGAATTGATGGAAGTTGGCGAGCACATCGGCGGCAACAGCTATTCCGACAGCCTGGCGAACGCTTTTCGCGCCATTCGCGGCGTGTCAATTGACGTTGGCGTCATGCAGCAATCAAATCGGGTGTATGTCATTCCGGCGGATATGGGTTGGAACGACGTGGGAAGCTGGGAAACCGTTCACGATATTTCCACCAAAGACCACAACCAGCACGCCGGTAAATACAAGGAATTGTTAAATATTCATTCAAAAGGATGTTATGTTTCTTCACCGGAAAAGGTGGTTGCTTTGGTGGGCGTGCGCGATCTCATTATTGTTGATACCGGAGATGAGTTGTTGGTCTGTAAAAAATCCGCTGCCCAGGATGTTAAAGAAGTGGTTGATCAACTCAAGAAAAAGGGACTGGGTAAATGGCTGTAGAGACGCAATGCATTGCGTCTCTACGCCAGTTTTTATGAATTTGGCGACTATAATCCCCAAATTTTATGGATTTTAGGGATTATAGTCGCTATATTTCGCATTATGATTGACAGAACGTTACAAAAAGTGATTCAACACAAATTAAATTCCGGCAAGGCGATCATCGTTTTAGGGCCACGGCAAACCGGAAAAACCACGCTGATGACACTTATTTGCGAAAAATACGGGCGCTGACTTTTGTTAAACTGCGATGACCCGGTTGTTCGGGCGCATCTCGAGGACGCGAACGAAGGCGTGCTCATGCGGCTGTTGAACGGACATCAATTGGTTTTTATCGATGAGGCGCAGCGGGTCAAAAATAGCGGACTTACCCTAAAAATTATTGTTGACCGGATCAAAAATGTACAATTGTTGGTTAGCGGGTCTTCGGCATTGGAGATTGCAAACGAAATTAACGAGCCGCTCACCGGGCGAAAATGGGAGTATATGCTCTATCCCATCAGTTGGGAAGAATTGGCGGATTATGTGGGATTTTTAGACGCGGAACGGCAATTGGATCATCGGCTTATTTACGGTATGTATCCTGAAGTCATTATGCACCCGGGACAGGAAAAAGAAATTTTGCTACAGTTAGCCGGAAGTTATCTTTATAAAGATATCCTGTCAATGAATGGGATTCGCAAGCCTGATTTATTGGAAAAACTCCTCAAGGCGCTTGCTTTACAGATGGGCAGCGAGGTTTCTTACAACGAATTATCACAGCTTTTGGAGGTTGATAAAAAAACCATCGTCCATTACCTGGATTTATTAGAGAAAGCATTTGTGGTATTTCGATTACCGCCGCTCAGTCGAAACCTGCGAAATGAAATCAATCGCAGCCGCAAGGTTTATTTTTTTGATAACGGTATTCGCAACGCATTGATCGCCAACTTTCAACCGTTGTCGCTGCGGCAGGACGTCGGCGCATTGTGGGAAAGTTTTTTGATCAGCGAAGGCATGAAACGCCTTCATTACCGTGCTATCCGGGCAAACCGCTACTTCTGGCGCACCCATCAACAGCAGGAAATTGATTATATCGAAGAGTTTGACGGCGTTTTACATGCCTATGAGTTTAAGTGGAATCCCTCGAAAAAAGTGCGTTTTCCCAAAACCTTTTTAAATGCTTACCCGAATCATCAGGTGAGCATCATCACCCGAAATAATTATTGGGATTTATTAACCGGGGTGTTTCAATAATTCAACTTTATTTTAAAAACTGATGTTACGCGCTGCTGCTGAAAATGGGCGAAAGCCCATAAATACTTGGGATAATCTCTCAATCCCCGCCCTGAGGGGCGGGGCTAATAA
>CAYVDX010000566.1:0-3474 GCA_964450485.1 uncultured Calditrichaceae bacterium | reverse complement strand
CCGGTAACCTTGCTGTTGAGGGTCGTAGGGAAAACGGTTTACTGTTCAACGGAAAACCGTGGTGAGAAGAGGATAAACCCTTTCCAAAACGAAACTAAACAATACTTTATAGACAAACGCGCTTTGCTGTGATAATTCAGTAGCGCGTCAAACGGATCGAATCATTTACACGGCGCCGTTTGGTAATTTAAATAGCGCCCTAACACATTTACACCCCTGAATTGCATGCGAAATTTTCGGCATGTAATTGACGGGGCGGAGCTATGCCCACCCGCTAACAATCTTCATTACGCATGAATTTTCTGAAAACACGGATATTTGGCAAATCTTCTTTTGATGCCCTGGTTGAGAATCTTCCCGGTTGGTACACCTACGAAGAATTCGCCGCGCAATTAAAAAAAGAGCAGAATCGCAGCGACCGGACCGGTCTGCCGTTCTCTTATATCCAGTTGGATATTTCGCGTCACAATCTTTCCGACGAAACCGTTTCCGAAGCCGTTTTTGCCGATTTTCTGCTGCGGCTCACCGGCATTATCAGCGATAACACCCGCAATTTTGACGTCAAATTCATTACAAAATCAATGGTGATCGGGGTATTGCTGATTGATACGTCACTGGAGGGGGCAAAGGGATTTATCGAAAAAATTTCTTACACGCTTTATAAATATTTTCAATCCATGAACAAACCCGAATACATTAACCTTCTGCAATCAATTACCATATCTTCCTACCCTGCCAACAAATTACACGAAGCAGACGATCCCGGCGCCGTGCCGATTTTGCTGAAAAACCTGCGTTTTTCTGAAAATGGTGATTCGCCACCGGAGACGGGCGGCAATATGCTTCGGAACAGAGCGGCTTTCAGCCTTTACTGGGAATCGTTGCCCCTTTCCGGGGATGCGCTGGCAATGGATTTATCCTACCTGTGGAATAATATTTTTGAAGATCGAGCAACCCTGTCATACCGTTTTTGGAAGCGCGTCATCGATTTTATTGGCGCATTAACCGGGATTATTCTCTTCTTTCCGTTAATTTTAGCGATTGCAATAGCGATTAAGCTGACCTCCAAAGGGCCGGTCATTTTTACCCAGCAGCGCATCGGGCAGTTGCGAAAACCGTTTACATTTTACAAATTTCGCACCATGAAAATAGACGCCGATGATGAAATGCACCGCCAATATGTGCAAAAATTGATTGAAGGCCGCGCGGAAAATCACGGCACCGATGATGATCCGATGTTCAAAATCAAAAAAGATCCGCGCGTCATCCGAATCGGTCATTTGCTCCGAAAAACCAGTCTGGATGAAATACCGCAGCTATTCAACGTGCTCAAAGGGGACATGAGCCTGGTGGGGCCGCGCCCGCCCATGGATTACGAAGTCGAAAAATACCAAAGCTGGCATTTGCGTCGCATTTTTGAAGCGCGACCCGGCGTCACCGGCGTTTGGCAAGTGTATGGCCGCAGCAAAACCACTTTCGACGAAATGGTGCGATTAGATTTAAAATATGTTGAAAATCGTTCGCTTTTTTTGGATATTAAAGTAATCCTTTTAACACTTAGAGCGATTTTCAAGACCGGCGAGGCAAGCTAACATGGTTGAACACAACAAAATTAATATCGGCGTCATCGGTTGCGGCTATTGGGGACCCAACCTGATCCGTAATTTTTATAACCTGCCCCAATGCAAAATGGCGCTTGCCTGCGATTTGGATGAAAAAAAACTGGCGCGCATGCAGGGGCTGTATCCCAACATTTCAGTCACACAAGATGTTGAAGAATTATTGAACTCAGACGTTGCCGCGATTGGGATCGCAACGCCGGTAAACACTCATTTTTCCCTGGCAAAAGCCTGTCTGAACGCAGGCAAGCATGTGCTGATCGAAAAACCCATCACCCGTTCATCCGCTGAAGCGCGGGAATTGATTGCCCTGGCAAACGAAAAAAACCGGGTGCTGATGGTCGGACATACTTTTGAATACACCGCGTCGGTGAACAAAATCAAGGAAATTGTGGAAAGCGGTGAGTTGGGCGATATTCTTTATATAAATTCCGTGCGCGTCAACCTCGGCTTGCTGCAACCGGACATCAATGTGATATGGGATTTAGCGCCCCATGATTTGTCGATCATCCTTTACGTTTTGGGCAAAACGCCCACTTCGGTGAATGCCCAGGGATTGGCACACTTTCGCAAGCACATTCACGACGTTGCATTTACCAGCCTGAAATTTGGCGATGAAACCGTCGCCTTTGTGCACACCAGTTGGCTGGATCCCAACAAGCTTCGCAAAATGGTGTTTGTGGGCAGCAAAAAAATGCTCGTTTATGACGACATCAGCCAGAACGAAAAGATTAAAATATACGACAAAGGCGTGGAAGCGCCGGCATATTATGATACCTACGCCGAATTCCACTTTGCCTATCGCTATGGCGATATTTACATTCCCCGGGTGGAGCAACACGAGCCGCTGCGCACTGAATGTGCCCACTTTATCGACTGCATCAACAATGGCGACACGCCCAAAAGCGACGGGTACAGCGGTCTGCGGGTGATCAAAATTTTGGAGGCCGCGAACGAATCGCTGCAACAAAACGGCGCGGCGGTAGCGATAAATCTTTAAAGATAGTGTTGGAGTGCTTTAGTGTTGGAATGTTTTAGTGTTGGAGTGCTTTAGTGTTGGAGTGCTTTAGTGTTGAAGTGCTTTCGTGTTGGAGTGCTTTAGTGTTTTTGCGCAAAAAGCAGCGGCAAAACAAAATGACGGCGAAGTCAAAATGACCATGGACTATTGCAGAATTTCAAAAGACGTAAAGCTCGGCAACGGCGTGAAAATCTTCGCCTTTGTCAATCTTTACGGTTGCGAAATCGGTGATCACAGCAAGATCGGCGCCTTTGTGGAAATCCAAAAAGGCGCAAAAATCGGCGCGAATTGCAAAATTTCCAGCCATACCTTTATTTGCGAAGGCGTCACCATCGAAGATGACGTGTTCGTCGGGCACAACGTCACATTTATCAACGATATTTATCCCCGCGCCACTGCTGGTGAAGGTCAGTTGCAGACCGAAAAAGATTGGCAATGCGTGCCCACGCTTATCAAAAAGGGTGCATCCATCGGTTCCAGCGCCACCCTGTTAGCCGGCATTATCGTAGGTGAAAACGCCATCATCGGCGCCGGCAGCGTGGTGACCAAAGATGTTCCGGCGCACACCATTGTTGCCGGTAATCCCGCCCGCGTGCTGAGAAATATTGAAGATTGAAAATTGAAGATTGCTGCCGTCAATCATCTTTTTTACCGGCGGCGATCAACAACAAAGCCTCTCATTTTTTCCCGCATAAATTTTGTAATACATAATCCCGCCTCTCATCACTGATGATAAGTTATTTCGGGATTACTTTCAATTTCTGACTTTGGAATCCTGAATCCCGGCGGCCGGGACCGGTTTGTCCAGAGGGATCGGACGTCTTTACCGGCATTTAC
>CAYVDX010000565.1:0-3475 GCA_964450485.1 uncultured Calditrichaceae bacterium | reverse complement strand
GCCGGGGATTGCAAAATGTCATCACGCTTCCCTGGAAACCGGCGGAGAAGCTCGTGCATTACCTGTTTGCCGCGGATGTGCTGCTGATTCCGCCCACTGCCGCCCCATTGACCCGCGGCGGCAAAACCGTGCTGCCGATTAAATTATTTTCCTATCTTGCCGCCGGACGGGTAATTTTTGCCCCAAAACTGCCGGACAGCGAAGGTCTGTTAAACCGGCAAAACAGCGTGCGGGTTGAACCGGATAACCCGGAAAAAGCCGCGGCGGCCATGCGGCGAATTTTTACGGACGAGAATTGGGCAAGCGCATTGGCGGCGCGGGCGCAAAAAGACGCGCAACAGCTCACCTGGCAGGCCCGGGCGAAGAAAATCATTGCCTTTATCGACAGGCGGCTAAAGCGATCCAACATCCCTTCCGTTGGGCATTCCCGATGAAAAATCCATCTTCGCAAAACCCGATCGTCTTTGTGATTGTGAATCGCTTGTTTGAGTGGTCGCAAAATTTTATCACCCGGGAGCTGGTTGAGTTGAAGCGGCAGGGCGTGGAACTGGTTGTCGGCGCGCGGGAAATAATCCGGCGGGATGATCTCGATGCAGAAACCGCGGCGTTGAAAAACCGGTTTATCGCGATCCCCGAAAACCCATTTCGCCCCGAACATCTTCTGCGCCACTTTCGTTTTAAGCAACATTATTCTGAACGATACAATCACGCGTGGCAACATTTCCGGGGATTTCGGCACGATAACTTTTCCGCGAAATTTCGCGGTTTCGTTTGTCTGTTTCGGGCGGCGTCCATTGCCCAACAGGTCATCGACGAAAAAATTGATCTGATTCACGCCCATTTTTTAACCGCGCCCGGGGAGACAGCGCTTTATTTATCCGCGCTGACGCAAATTCCCTTTGGCGGCACTGGTCACGCCATGGATATTTATGTGGACAACAGCGGTTTGGCGAAAAAAGTGCGGGAAGCCGCTTATATCGCCACCTGCACGGCGGCAAATGCCGCGCATTTAAAAACGCAATATCCGGAAAACAGCGACAAAATTTTTACGGTTTATCACGGCATCGATGTGGCGGAAAAAATCGAAAATACGCCTCGGGGATCGCGGCCGTTTACCTTTCTTTCCGCCGGTCGTTTCGTGGAAAAAAAAGGCTTCAATTATCTCCTCGACGCCTGCAAAATCGTTAAAAATCGCGGGATGGACTTCCGCTGCCGCATTGTTGGGAAAGGGCCGCTGGCAGATGCATTACAAAATCAAATCCGGGAAAATCAACTGGCTGATACGGTGCGCATCGATGATTATATTCCTCCCAACGAAATGAAAAACGTTTACCAAGGCAGCGATGCGCTGGTGGCGCCGTCCATCATTGACAAAAATGGCGACAGAGACGGCTTGCCGAATGTCTGCCTGGAAGCCATGGCCAATGGTTTGCCAATCATCGGCAGCGCAATTTCCGGGATTCCCGAAGGCATCATCGACGGGCGCAGCGGTTTTATCGTGCCGTCGGGCGATGCGGCAAAGCTTGCCGAGGCAATGATAAACCTGATCCATCACAAAAATTTAGGAGAGATGCGAAAGGCTTCCCGTGCGCTGGCTCGCGATAAATTCGCCATCAAAAAGAATGTGTCCCGGCTAAAAGCGATCATGGAAAGGCATTTCGGGTAATCGATGTGTGGAATCGCAGGCATTTTTTCCTTCCGGAATGCATCGCCCGACCGGGATGACATCCGGAAAATGACACAATCGCTCGCGCATCGCGGGCCGGACGGCGACGGCATTTTTATCGAGGGACCGGCGGCGTTGGGGCATCGCCGGTTGAGCATTATTGACCTCGAGGGCGGCGCGCAACCGATGGAGTCCGCGAATGAAATCGCGGTGATCTCTTATAATGGCGAGGTTTACAATTTCCCCGAACTTCGCAAGCAGTTGTCCGCGCGGGGCTACCGCTTTCAAACCCACAGCGACACCGAAGTCATTTTGGCGCTTTACGAACAACACGGCCGCGGCTGCCTCGATCATCTGCGCGGGATGTTTGCCTTTGCGCTGTGGGATCGCCGGGAGCAAACGCTGCTGCTGGCGCGAGATCGCATCGGCGTCAAACCGCTTTACTATTCCGTGCAAAAAGAGGGTGTTTATTTCGCTTCGGAAATCAAAGCCATCCGCGCCGTGCTCAAAAACGATGCGCTGGATCAAAACGCGGTAAATTCATATTTTTCAAGGCAATACATCGGCGGCGACGGCACGATTTTTCAAAAAATTAAGAAAGTGTTGCCGGGAACCATGCTGCTAATTTCCGGGAAGGGAATTTCGTCGGAAACCTGGTGGCAGCCGACGCCGAAACGGTGCTCGCTTTCCCAAAATACGGCGCAAAATGAATTAGATAGCAGCTTGAACGACGCGGTTGTCAGCCATTTGATCAGCGATGTGCCGGTGGGCATTTTTTTGAGCGGCGGTCTGGATTCCGGCTGCCTGCTGGCCTACGCCGCCCAGAATGCCAGCAAATCGCTGCACACCTTTTCGGTGGGTTTTGGCGAAGACTCACCGTTGAATGAAACCGTTTTCGCCCGCAAACTTGCAGGTCAGTTCGGGACGATTCATCACGAAATCCAGGTAACGGCGGATGAAATGCTGCAATCGCTGCCGGGAATTATCGACCGGCTCGATGCGCCGCTGGCGGATTATGCCATCATTCCAACCTACGTTATGAGCAAATTTGCCGCGGAACACGTAAAAGTGGTGCTCTCCGGTGAAGGCGCGGATGAGCTGTTCGGCGGGTATAAACGTTATCATCTCTACGCCCTGTTCGACAGGATTGCCAAAACGGGATTGACCGGAAATCTGGGGAAATACCGGTTGCCCGGCCCCAGCCTTTTTCACGACGATGAACGGCGGCAATTGTTGGGTGACGCTTTCGTGGCAATGCACCGATTGCCATCGGAGCAAAAAATGCGCGCGGAGAAAGCCGCGTTCTTTCCGGCGGGACATTTGAACAGCATGTTGTTCACGGATATTCGCAACTATCTGGTGGATGATTTGCTGATGAAAGTTGATAAAATGGGAATGCTGGCGTCGCTGGAAGCGCGGGTGCCCTATTTGGATCATCGCCTGCTTGAATTTGTGTTGTCGCTCGACGGAGCGTTTAAAACCGGTCTGGCTGCCCGGAAAATTTTGCTCAAAAAGGTCGCGGCGCAGCGGCTGCCCGCTGAAATCTGGCAGCGTCCCAAACACGGTTTTACCGTGCCGGTCAGCGATTGGCTGAAAGGACCGCTGAAGCAGCGATTCGCCGAAGTTGTCTTTGAGAAATCAGCGCATGCTGATTGGATCAATCGCGACTATGTTCAGAAATTGCGCGAACAGCATCAGCGTGACGACAAGGTGGGCTTTAAGCGCTGGTCGATTTTCATCTTTTGCCTGTGGATGGAAAAACATTCTGCGGGTTGATTTTCAACCGCACGCCGATTATTCCCGCGAAAC
>CAYVDX010000564.1:0-3478 GCA_964450485.1 uncultured Calditrichaceae bacterium | reverse complement strand
ATCCGCGTTGGGCACAACGGCAAACGATGCCTGGCGCGATGCCGGCGTCGCTTTTGCCACGGGATTTCCCCATGCCGGCTGGGGCAGTCGCCGCAATTTTTTAGGCTGGCGGATGATGTACAAATCCCTGTGGATGTGGCGGCCGCTGCGGCTTGGGAAATTGCTTCGCCGGCGACTTCAAAATCGCCCGCTGGAAAAGGGAGCGAAAAGCGCCCACCGGAAATCCGAGGCAGTGAAAATCGCAATATCCGCATTTGAAAAGAATTTCAAGACCGAGTACGGCAATATTCGCAGCGAGTGGATCGAAACACCCGGCAAGGCATTTGATGAACTTTGGGAAATCTTGAAGTATCGTTACAGCGCGCTTGTTGTCCGGGATCGCGCCTGGATAAAATATCGCTATGCGGATGCGCCGGAAATGGGTTACGGATTGCTTTTTGCGCGCAAAAACGGCCGTCCCGCCGGATACCTCGCGTTCCGCATTCGCGAAGTAAATCAGCAAATCATCGGCTACATCGCCGATCTTTTCACCGCTCCGGACGACCTGCAAACCCGGGTTGCCCTGCTCCGCCATGCCCGAAAATGTTTATATCACGCCGGCGCCGCGGCAATTTTGGGCGTTGTTTCGGAACAAACGCCGATGCGCAAAGCGTTCCGCCGCCGCGGTTTTATTCGCCGTTACGGCGCTTTCGAAGTGTCCATTATCCCGTATCGCGACGATTTGCCGGTGGACGCGCTGCGCGATCCCAATGGCTGGTTTTCCATGGGAGGCGATTTTGACATCGTTTAAAAACATCCTGCGCGCACTCAGAAACGCAATTGACGCATTTTTTGAAAATATTTGGCGCGCCGGTTTTGCGTTGCTGGGAAAATTGCGTGAAACTCGTACTCACACAAAAATTTCGCTCTTCGCAGCCGGCGGCGGAAAGCGCGTGGCAATCGTTGCGCCGCATCCCGATGACGAGACGATTGGCGCCGGCGGCGTTGCCGCTTTGCATTCCCGGGCGGGTGATGCGGTTCAAATTATCGTCGTAACGGACGGAAGCGGTTCGCGAGCCGGTGGATTATCCGGCGTGGAAATGGCGAAGCAGCGTCGCCGGGAAATCGCTGCCGCCGCTGACATTTTAGGCGCGTCTTTCGTTTGGCTGGGATTGACCGAATGGGCATGGGAAAATGAAATCGCGCAGCGCGCCCTGACGCCATTGTTCGCCGATGCGGACGTCATTTATGCGCCCTCAATGATCGATTTTCACCCGGAGCACCGGCGCGTTGCCGAATGCATCGCCGGCATTGTCGGGCAACGGCAAATCGTGCGAATTTATCAATTGGGCGTGCCGCTGGGCGCAAATTTGATCAATCTGGTCGCGGATGTTTCCAGCGTGATTGAAATTAAAAATAACGCATTAGCCGCACATCAAAGCCAGAAAAATGCCGTTAAACCGTTGCGAAGAATGACACGCTATCTGTCAAAATATTATCGACTTAGAGCTGTTGAATGCTTTTGGGAACTCCCCGGAGACAGTTATGCGTCACTGATGCAAAATGCCGCCGGATGGTCCGAAAAAAACGGCGCGTTTCGCGGGATTCGCCCGCATTCGTTTACCGACCCGCTCGCCTGGCTCACCGGCCGCGCCGCGCGAAAAAAACTGGCAAATTCAATATCCGGCATCCAGCCATTGGTCATCAACAATCAGCCGTCAGCAATCAGCTGTCAGCAATCAGCGATTCGCAATCAGCAGACTGCTTTACCCGGGGAGGCTGACCTTCAAGGAACAGGCGGTGTGTGGTATCCGGCCCTCCGTTGCCCCGGTTGTCGCCGACGGCTGGATCGGCAAAGCTTGCGCTGTGAAAATGGACATCAATTTTTCACGGATGAGGGTGTGTTGGTTTTGTTGAATGATCATTTTTCGCGGGAATTGTCCGGTTTCCTGTTGAAATTCAACAGGGTTCGCCGGGAAATATGGGCGGGATTTTTGCAGCCGGAAGATTACCCGCTGCTTCCCTTTGGCAAGGCGGCGTCCCGGGATCGTCGCTGGCGGTTGCGCCAATTTGATATGGATGTCATCCAACCGTTGTTAAAAAAGGGGAATCGACGTATATTGGAAATCGGCGGCTACAACGGCTGGCTGACCCATCACTTAGCGGCGGCCGGGCATCGCATCATGGCAATTGATTATTTTTTAGATGAAATGGACGGATTGAAAGCTAAAAAATTTTATCGGGAAATCTGGCGAGCGATTCAAATGGATATCCGAGATCTTTCCGTGCTCGATGCAACTTTTGACGTGATCATCGTGAATCGCTGCTTGCAGTTTTTTGAAAATCCGGTTAAATATTTCCAGGGCTTGATCCAAAAATTATCGCCGGGCGGGGAGATTTATTTATTGGGCTTGCAGTTTTTCAAAAATCCCGCGGCAAAAAAAGCAGCCGTGCATGCCGCAGATGATAAGTTTTTCCGTAAGTTCAATTTTCAGCGATGGTTAACACCGGTGAAAGGCTATCTCGATTTTACGGATTTCGCGCAGCTTTCCGCGCAAAACGTAGAACTGCGCGCCTATCCGCAATTGCGCGCGGAAAATGCAAAAGCGCTGCTTTTTCGCAGCCGCCCGCGTCATTTTTACGGCATTTACCGAGGGAAAAGATGAACGACGGCAAAGTGTTATTATTCAATCCGCGCAGCGCCCGCTCCAAGCATCGCATTCCCAATTCGATTTTACAACTGGGCGCGGCGTTGGAAGGTAAATTCGACTACGTTTTTGTCGATGGCAATCGCGAGCGCGATCCCTGGAAAATCATTTACGATTATCTCCAAAGCGGCGATTTCGGCTGTTTTGCCTGCACCACCATGCCGGCGATGCAGCTCAAACAGGCCATCCCTTTCTCTAAAAAAATCAAACAGTTATTTCCGAAAATTGTGATTGTTTGGGGCGGCTATTTTGCCAGCAATCAGCACGCTGTGGCGTTGAATTCCGGCTTTGTGGATTATGTGATTATCGGTCCCGGCGACGCCGCATTTCCGGCGTTATTGACGGCGTTAAAAACCGGTGGGCAGTTGGCGAAAATTCAAAATCTGGCGTTTAAACGGGCCGGAAAAATCGTCAAAACCCCCAAAGCACCGTTGCTCGATCAGGATGAATTGCCGCCGCTGCCATACGAAAAACTCCATCAAACCTATTCGATGGACGGCTATTTGGGAAACACTTATTTGGGAAAACGCACCGCTGCCTATCATTCCAGCGTGGGCTGCCCGTTTAGCTGCTCATTCTGCGCGGTGGTGCCCATTTACCAGGCGCGTTGGCGGGGAAAATCCGCGGAACGGGTTTATCGCGACGTCAAATTTTTGAAAGACCGATTTGGCGCGGACGCCGTGGAATTTCACGACAACAATTTTTTCGTTTCGGAAAAACGCACGGTTGAATTTGCCCGGCTGATCAAACCGGAAAAAATGGTTTGGTGGGGGGCAGCGCGCATCGATACC
>CAYVDX010000563.1:2806-3487 GCA_964450485.1 uncultured Calditrichaceae bacterium | reverse complement strand
TGCGTTTACCTGCGCAGCCATAAACAGGACAATTTTAGTGAAATCCCCCGCCGCGGCTCACGATTCTATCTTAACATGGAGCTTATTCAGCCGCAAACGCCCCATTCCGGCTTACGCGCAACCCGGGATATTGCCAATCAAATTGTTGAGAAGTTGGTCGTGATGGAACAGGCATATTTTGCAACGGCTCGGTAACGATATTGTCGATTTAAACGAGGCGGGCATTGCCGGTAAATCCGGGGATGCCCGCTTTTTAAAAAGGGTTTTCAGCGACAACGAACAATCCGCGATCTTATCTTCCCCGAATCCCGACCTGACGCTTTGGATGAGTTGGGCGGCAAAAGAAACCGCTTTCAAAATCATTTCCAAATTGATCGGCCCGCCGGTTTTTTTCCACAAAAAATTTAAAACCACTTTTCGTCAACCGCCGCCGGCGTTAAAACCTGAAATCGAAGTAACTTATTATCATTGGAAGTTTATAGTCGAGGTGAATGTCGGCGAAAATCACATTCATGCCGTTGGCGCGCAGCGATCGAACCTTGACTTGCCAAATTATTTTCGCGGCGAAAACGTTCACCGGGTAACGAAATCCGAACTAAAAACCTGGGGAAATTCACGTAAGTGGGCAGCGGGTTTTACAAAAGAAGAATGCCATTCAATCCACCATGCGGCGTCAGCGCT
>CAYVDX010000563.1:0-2796 GCA_964450485.1 uncultured Calditrichaceae bacterium | reverse complement strand
AGCAATCGATCGCGGAAACGCTAAAAATCACACCCTCACGATTGCAAATCATCCGGCCGGTGAAGAAACGAAAATCACAACCGCCATTTTTGTTGTTGGATAACAAACCGGCTAAAATTGACCTCAGCCTGTCACACCACGGGGAATGGCTGGGCTGGTGTTTTAGCATGAAACGTGAACGCCCGGTTTAATCACCGTTTAACATAACTCTAAATTTTCAAATACTCCCTGCGCGCCGTCACGCAAAGTTGCGTTTCAACAGGGACAAACGAAGCCTTCACCACTGAACAAACCCGTATGATTGAACTAAAGAATCTCATCAAATCCTATGGGAACCGCCCGGTTATTAATGACCTTTCGCTGAAATTTCCGTCCGGAAAAATTACGGTGTTGGTTGGCCCCAGCGGCTGTGGAAAAACAACCACTTTGGAGATGATCAATGGATTAGTCAAACCAGGGCAGGGTGGAGTGTTGATTGATGGAAAGGATATTGCCGAATCCAACATCATCGCATTACGCCGTCGCATTGGCTATGTGGTCCAGGAAGCGGGGCTGTTTCCGCATTACACGGTATTTGACAATATTGCGTTGGTTCCCCGTTTGTTGAAGTGGGATGAATCACGGGTGAACAGACGGGTGTCGGAGATGTTGGAATTGATCAACATCCCACAAAATCACCTCCAAAAGTACCCTGCCCAACTATCCGGCGGCCAACGGCAACGCGTCGGGGTAGCGCGCGCATTGGCGGCCGACCCGGAATATTTGCTGATGGATGAACCCTTTAGCGCCCTCGATCCAATCAACCGGAAACATTTGCAGGACGAATTTTTACGCATACAGTCAGCCGTGCAAAAAACCGTGGTTTTTGTCACGCATGACATTAATGAGGCGCTGAAAATCGGTGATAATATTGCGGTGATGAACCGCGGAAAAATCGTGCAGTTTGCCACGCCGCTGGAAATTTTGCAAAACCCGGCGGATAAATTTGTGCGGGATTTTGTGGGTGAATCGCGTAATTTAAAAATGCTCCAAATTTCCACCGTTGAGGTCATTTGGACAGACAAAATGCGCCATTTTCCGGCTGTGTCAACCGGAATGAATCCCGAAGACGCCCTGGAAATGATGACCCGATTTGATACAAAGCATGCGTTCATCAGCGATCATAGGGGGGAGTATGCCGGCTATATCGATCAACGTGATCTTTTGCGAAACAAGCATTTGGAACACCTACAGCCGCGCGCGCTATCACCGGTTTTTCTCACGACAAAATTGCAAACCGTATTAGAGAATCTATTGGCAGCGCCCATTCCCGCGATTGCCGTGGTGAATGCCAAAAAACACATTATCGGTAGCATTTCACTGACGGATTTACGAAATTTCTTTCATGGGGAATCGGAAAATGGAGGCAACAAATGACGCAGCCCCAAACCCTCAAAAGGTTTGAGAACAACAAGTTTACCATCTGGCTGGGAAAGATGGTTTATAAAATGATTGGTTGGCGGGTTGAAGGATCGGTACCCGAATCCGCGCCCAAATCGGTGATGATTGTTGCTCACCACACCTCAAATTGGGATTTTCCGCTGGGATTGTTTGCCGCTTTTGTTCTCCAAATCAAACCGTTTTGGATCGGGAAACACACCCTGTTTCATTGGCCGCTGGGGCGATTGATGCGCTGGCTGGGCGGCATTCCCATCGACCGCCGGACATCCAGGGACTTTGTAAATCACACCATTCAATTATTTAAAGCGCATCAAAAGCTGATGATTGTCATTACGCCGGAGGGTACGCGCAAACGGCGCGATCAGTGGAAAAGCGGGTTTTATCATATAGCCAATGGCGCGTCCGTGCCGATCATTTGTGCGTTCATCGATTATAAACGAAAAATCACCGGGATTGGACCTACCATCATCCCAAGCGGCGAAATCCAGGCTGACATGCAAAAAATACGCGCGTTTTATCAAACCATTACCGCGAAAAAACCGGAGAATGTCGGCGAAATGGTCTTCCGGAGCAAAAAACAATAATGCTGAAAACGAAATGTTAGACGATCTGCTTATCTATTTTTCACAAAATGCCCTGGCTATTCTGCGCTTAACCGGCTTGCACATCGGCATTGTGATATTCAGTGTATCGATTGCTTTTTTATTGGCTTTTTTTCCGGGCATTTGGGTGACGCGACCGAAATGGCGAGAATACACCGACAGTCTTTTGAACGTTGCAAACGTATTTCAAACGGTTCCCAGCCTGGCGGTAATCGGATTGGCCAGCGCGCTGTTTGCCGCCATCCGGCTTGGTGTCGGTTGGCAGCCGGCCATTGTCGCATTAGTGCTGTATTCCATTCTGCCCATTCTGAGCAACACCATCGTTGGGCTGCGCGGGGTGGATACAGCGATTCTAAAATCGGCCCGGGGGATGGGACTTTCGGATAGGCAGGTTTTAACCCTTATCGAACTGCCCCTGGCGATGCCGGTGATTTTTGCGGGCATCCGCACTGCCCTGGTGATCAACATCGGCGCCGCGGCGCTCGCGGCGGCCATTGGCGCTGATTGTTTAGGCACGCTCATTTTCCAGGGGATTGCGACAGGAAATCTCACAATCCTGCTGGCCGGCGCACTGCCCACAGCCGTTTTAGCAATCCTGCTGGATTTTTTGTTGGGATGGATTGAACAGCGGCTTTTTTCCCCGACGCAAATTGTGAAAGTGAATTGAGTGCATCACCATTTTGGGGCAGAGAGGTAACACATCAGCGGACGGGTTCCCAAAGGGACCGGCAGCGACCCGTCTCTACAAATATGG